>JBDKRF010000376.1:0-19126 GCA_039683525.1 Clostridiaceae bacterium | reverse complement strand
GGTGCGAAGCTTATTGCTGTTGGTCACCACGGGCATGCTGGCACAGAGCGGGTTATTCATGTACATCAGTGGACAGATATAGGAGAGGATAACCCCCATATCCAATAGCTTTTGATGATCCGGCGTTTTCTCAAACTCCCGTTGTACGGCCACGGGAGACGTAAATACGGTAGGAACGGCAACCTTTGAGCGTCCGCTTTTTGCGAGAGCGGAGGAGAGCGCCTCCGTCCAGTCATGCAACTGCTTGAGCGAAAGATGCGGGCAGCCGACAAAACAAAGCTTCGGGGTTGCATCCGGATTCTTCCACATGACGGGATAGCTGTTTTTAACACGCGCAAGCTCCGCGTCGTCGATGACATAGGTCTTCGCACCGGGCGCGATCAATGCTTCGCCGCTCTGTTTTGCTTCCGGCGTGAGGCCTTCGATGTGGTAAAGACCCACAGCGCCGTTGCTCGCTGTCGCCGCGCCGAAGTCCTTGAGGTATGCCGTAGCGTCTTCATTGAGCTCCGTGCCGAGAAAGCGCGTCAATCCGCGCACAAACGGAACGTCTTCTAGTACCTTCATACCGATCGCGCTGCCAAGGATTTGCGCCTCCGGTTTTTGCGTTGTTTTGACCTCGACAATCCAGGTTGCCTTGCGCCCTTCGTCGGTTAAAAGACCGAAATATGGAACGCACCCAGCGATGCTGCCGAAGAGCTCTAGAATGCCACTGTTGCGGTTGCTGCGCGCGCCAAGCACGCTGTTTGCATACACCACCGCGCTGCTCTCCGCCCAGCTGAGTATGTCTCCCATCTTCGGCTTGTTGCCAACCTGATCGAGATAACAGGCGCAGGTAAAGGAGTCGTCTCCGATCAAGCCAAGCGTTTGGAGCTGCTTTTCGTAGTCTGTTTGTTTGGAGTACATGAACTTGAAGACCAGCTCTTGCAGCAGGTTTTTCGGTAAGTTTGGATCGAGCGGACGGGGATCGACGGTGAATTTCTGCTCCGAGAGCGCGCCGCTTTGAATCAGCTGATCCATCAGCGTGTAGACCGGTTTCATCACCGAAAGGCCAAAGCTTGTGACCAGGTGTCCGTAGCCGCTCGTGACAGGAACCATCCGGCTTGCGCCGAAGGTTTCGCCATACACGACGAGCGTCTTCATGACGTTCGCCATGGTTTCGCCTCTTTCCCCGTCGAGCAATGCCTGTTGCTCGGGCGTAAGCGTCATACCCATGATTCTCGTTCCTCCTGTCTAAATTCGGGTCGAGAGCGCATAGGCTGCCCGGCAAGCTTCCAGAACGCGCCCTGCAGAGAAGCTATCGCCGATGTTATAGAGCTCCGGCGCGACCATCTCTTTTTGTCCTTCCAGATAAGCCGCGTCGTCCGGCTTTCCGCCCATGGCGAGCACGACGAGGTCGCAGTCCAACGAGATGCGCTTTGGCTCGTAACCAAGCTTTGGTGCAAGCGGGTTTTCGACATTCTCCGGCAGGATGGGCTGCCAGGTATTGTAGGGGTTCGGGACGTTCTTGTGCGCGTTTTGTTCGATGACGACGTGAGATCCGTCAAATTCTTTCACCGTTGCGCAGTTGAGCAGCTCGACGCCCTGATCCTTCAGGTAGTGGATAATGTGTCCGCGGTTTGCCGTGCAGGTGCCCTTCATGAAGTACGGCAGCATCTCGACGACCTTGATCTTGCGGTCATCCTTTTCATACGCGAGCCAATAGGCAGTTTCACAGCCGACCACGCCACCCCCGACGATAACGATATTCTTGGCCTCGCCAAGCAACGTATCGTCTAGAAGCAGATCGGTCGCTTCCACGTGCTTGATCTTTTCCAAGCCGGGAATCTTCGGCGTGCCGCTTCGGGTGCCGATGGCATAGATGACTGCGTCGTAGTTCTTTGCCTTGAGCTGCTGGGTCGTGACTTCCGTGTTGAGATGCACGTCAAGATCGTATGCCTTTTGCGCGGCTTTCAGCTCGTTTTCCAGATAGAGCAAGTAGTTTTTGATGTCATATTTGATGCGCGGTACACTGCCGGGTACAATCTTTCCGCCGATGCGTCCGGTTTTCTCGTAAAGATCCACTTTGTGGCCGCGCCGCGCCGCCATGGTTGCAAAAAGCACACCCGCGGGGCCTGCGCCGATGACGGCGATCTTTTTCTTCGTTTCGGCAGGCGCGATTGCTTCCGGCATCACGTCCTCAAATCCACTGCGCGGGTTCACGGCGCACTGCGGATGGCCGCCATCCACAAACTCGTTGATGCAGCCTTCCTGACAGCCGATGCAGGGGCGAATCTCGCTAACTTTGCCCGCATATACCTTGTTCGGCCATTCGGGATCGGCCAGTAGTGGACGGCCTAGCATGACCATGTCGCACATGTCGTCCCGCAGCGCTTTTTCTGCAAGGTCGGGATAACCCAATTTGCCGACGGCGACCACAGGAACGGGTACGCCGGCGTTACTCATTAAATGGAGGGACTCAAAGCACTCCTTGACCAGCTGGCTGACTTCAAGGAAGCAGCCCGCAGGCATACCAGCCGGCGGATGCGGCAGCCACCAGTTATCATAGCAGCCGAGGTCTACGTCGAACATGTCTACGCCCGCTTTCACAAGGTTGACCATATAGTCGAGCGTCTGCTCAACAGAGCGACCGTTTTTGAATTTTTTGAGCGCGGCAACCGACATGCCCTCTTCGCCATAGGTTTCATTGAGCGCAAGGGAGAGGTCGATGCGATACATAATCGGATACTTCGCTCCGCCGCGACGGCGCATCTCTTTGACGATGTCGATGCCGAAGCGCTGCCAGTCCGCATATTTTCCGATCTTGCGGCGATTGAATGCTGTGTTTGTGAGCTGTTCCAGCAGATAACCTTCGTGGCCATGCAGATAAACACCATCAAGACCAGAAGCCTTTGCGTCTGCCGTTGCCTGACCCGCGTTTTGGATGATCTTGTGCAGCTGTCCGCCGGTCAATGGCAGGCAGGGAATCTCCGGAATGTAGAAATTCGGGTTAAGAGAGGCAGAGACGGGGAACTTCATCTGCGTAATAAGGCACTGCGGGTTACCCACACGGCCAAGGCCGGGGGTGAGCTGAACAAAGATGCGTGCCCCATAGTTGTGGCAGCCTTGCGCAAGGTCGCGCCAGCCGGATAAGACCGTACGGCTGCGGTCGATACGCGGAAAGTAGGAGAGCCCGCCCAGCTCGGTGATGGAGGGATCGATGCCGTGGCTGATCGGGATCAGTCCGGTTGTGATCAGGCCTACGCCGCCTTTTGCGCGCGCAAAGAAATATTGCTGCATCTTTGCATTGGGGCGTCCCGTTTCTTCCGCCATGTCAATGTTGCCCATCGGCGCCATGACAAGACGGTTCTTGAGGGTCAGACTGTTGACGCGAATCGGCGAAAACATCTTCTCATACGGGTAAAGATCCTTCGTCATGGTTGCCGAGCCGCCCGCGCGATTAAGATTATCCGGTGCGCAGACCCAGTTACCATAGCCGTCGATCAATTGCTGTACAAACGCATCTTTTTTGAACATATAGTCCTCGCTTTCGATGTGATGATCGGATGAAATCAGTGTTGTGTTATCGATTTCATGATAGCAAACCAAACAACTCGCGTCAATTAAACAACGATGATTAAACCATGTTTTACATACAATATATCATTTGTTGCAAAATACATGATCTAGCGAATCTCACCGCCGTGATAAAAACACTCATAGATACGCCTGCCCAAAAGAGTGATCTCCTCGTACCCTTGAAACCAGCACACATCGCCGTCCGCGCGGCAGTGGTAGTGCATATCACCCTCGACATATTCGCTAGGACCGCGAAACGGTGCGTCCTCTGTGACGCGCAGCAAAGCCTGCTTGAGGAAGTCTATGCTGAAGCCTTCGCCCGTGACGTGCCCGCAATAATTCATCGTCCAAAGAGGGACACCGGCCTTCCAGATGGCTTCTTCACCTGAGAACTGCAACCCGCCCAGGTATGTATCCAGATAGAGCAAATCACCGTCTGTGTATCGTAAATCGTGCGAGGCGGGCCGGGAAGGGGAGACTTCTGCGCCGTGAGCGGCATAGGTGTTTCTTTTGGCGCGGAGCAGGAACGAGAGAGTATTAGAATCCATAAAGGGCCTCCGTTTCGAAAAAGTTGATCATTTCACTCTATTATAACAATGAATTCCCATAAATCGGATTGATTTTCAGGTGAAAATCCTGTAATATCTGACAGCTGCCGTTTACTCCTTGTTTTGTGGCGACTGAAATGGACGCGATCAACACACAGTTATGCGGTGGAAGCGGAGCAGTTTGGCATTTTACAGGATCGATGTTATAATATAAATATGGATAATATGCGCATAAAACAGCAGATCATCAGCGACGTGCTCTCCGGTTCTCCGGCGGAGCGTGCCGGCTTACAGAAAGGCGATGCGCTTGTATCGATCAACGGGGAACCGGTCATCGACCTGATCGATTATGAACACCTCAGTGCAGGCGAAATGGTCACGCTGGAGATACAAAAGAAGAACGGCGATCAGGAGATCATCGAGCTCGAAAAAGACGATTATGAGCCGCTGGGGCTTACGTTTGCCACAAGCCTGATGGACAAGATGCGCACCTGTAAAAATCACTGCGTGTTCTGCTTTATCGACCAAATGCCGAAAGGCGGCAGAAGTAGCTTGCATGTCAAGGATGACGACTGGCGCATGTCGTTTGTGATGGGAAACTACGTTACCCTGACCAATCTCGATGAGCGCGAGCTGGATCGCGTGATCCGCCGCAGAGTCAGCCCGCTATATATCTCGCTGCATGCGAGCGATCCCGCCGTGCGCCGTGCCATGATGAAAAACCCGCACGCAGGGGATATCGTGCCGCAGCTCAAGCGCCTTTCGGATGCCGGATTACAGTTTCATCTGCAAATCGTACTCTGCCCGGGTCTCAACGATGGAGACGTGTTGCGCCGCTCGATCAACGATATGCTTGCGCTCTATCCACAGGCGCAATCGCTTGCAATCGTTCCTGTTGGGCTCACGCGTCATCGCGAAGGGCTCACACAGCTTCGCACGTTTACGCCAGAGGAAGCGCTCGCGTTGATCGAAGAGATCGAAGCGAGACAGAAAGAAATTCTGCGCGCGATTGGCACGCGGTTTGTCTTTCTGGCGGATGAGTGGTATACACTCTGCGGCAAGGCTTTGCCCCCGTTTGCGGACTATGAGGATTTCGCGCAGATCGAAAACGGCGTCGGCCTGCTCCGCCTGTTTGAGGGCGAAATGCTGGAGGCACTGGAAGAGAGAAAGCCTCTTAGGCAGGAGAAACGCTTCCTGATGGCGGGCGGCACCTCGGCGCATGCGTTTTTTTCGGAATCCTACCGGCAGCTCTCGCCCTATGGAATCACGATTGACACCCGCGCGATACAAAATCGTTTTTTCGGAGAAAGTGTCACCGTTGGGGGACTGGTCACGGGCGGAGATTTGGTAGAGCAGCTCAAGGGCGAAGACTTCGGTCGTGCACTCTTGATCCCGAGAGCCATGCTCAAGGCGGACGAGGAACTCTTTCTCGACGGCATGAGCAAAGCGGAGGCGGAAGCCGCACTGGGTACGCGCATCCTCCCCATTGCAACCGGAGAAGACCTCGTTGAAATCGTATTTTCAGAATAAGGATGCTATACAAGCTCCTTTGCATTCGTTACGATAAAAAATTTGCCGCCCGTCGGCAGCAGGAGAACTTATGAGAAAACCATTGGTAGCGATCGTCGGCCGCCCGAATGTCGGCAAATCGACGCTTTTCAACCGCCTGATCGGCAGGCGTGTCGCAATTGTAGAAGATACGCCCGGCGTGACAAGAGACCGCATCTATCAGGACGCGGAGTGGCTCAACTACGCCTTTACACTGATCGACACCGGCGGTATCGAGCCGGAGAGCGAGGATATTATTGCTTCCCAGATGCGGCGGCAGGCGGAGCTCGCCATCGAAACCGCGGACGTGATCATTTTCCTCGTCGACGGGAGAGAGGGCATGACCAGCTCGGATATGGATGTTGCCGAGATGCTTCGCCGGTCGAAGAAGCCCGTCGTGCTCGCAGTCAATAAAGTCGACGCGCCGAAGTTTGAAGAGGCGATGTACGAGTTCTATGCGCTTGGGTTGGGTGATCCTTATACCATCTCGTCTGCGCAGGGGCTTGGTTTGGGCGACCTTCTGGATGCCGTGGTCAAGGATTTCCCCAAAGATATCGAGGAATCGGAGACCGAGCGCGTCAACATCGCTGTGGTCGGCAAGCCGAATGTCGGCAAAAGCAGCCTCGTCAACGCGCTGCTGGGAGAAGAGCGCACCATTGTCAGCGAAATTCCCGGTACCACGCGTGACTCCATCGACTCCAACTTTGAGCGAAACGGTCGCGAGTATACGATCGTAGATACCGCGGGTATCCGCAGAAAGCGCAGTGTGGAAGACGAGACGATTGAGCGCTACAGCGTGATTCGTTCGCTTTCGGCGATTCGCCGCGCGGACGTGGTGCTGATCGTCTGCGACGCAAGCCAGGGACTCAGCGAGCAGGATGTCCGCATCGCGGGCTATGCGCATGAAGAAGGCAAGGCGAGCGTGCTCATCGTCAATAAATGGGATCTCATCGAAAAGGACACCCATACGATGCATGCGTTTGAGAAGAGCCTCGGCGAGGATCTCTCCTTTATGGATTACGTTCCGATGCTGTTCATCTCGGCTAAGAGCGGGCAGCGCGTCAATAAGGTGCTGGAGCTGGTGGACAAGTCCTTCGAGCAAGCGCGCCGCCGCATCCCGACAGGGCAGCTCAACGATGTCGTCAGCGAAGCGGTCATGATGAACGATCCGCCGAGCGATAAGGGACGCGTACTGAAGCTTTATTATTCGACGCAGGTTTCGGTGCAACCGCCGACGTTTGTGATCTTTGTTAACGATGCCGAAATCGTCCACTTCTCCTATGAGCGGTATCTGGAAAACTTCTTCCGCAAATCCTTTGGCTTCGAAGGAACGCCGATTCGGATCATCTTTAGGAGCAAGAAGAAGGAGAACGAACAGTGACGTTTTTTTCGGGACTCATGACGCTTTCCGTCTGGTCGGCGATCACGTGCATCGTAATCGGTTACCTGCTGGGTAATATTCAAACCGCTATCATCGTCAGCCGTGCGTATTATCATGACGACGTGCGTAACCACGGCAGCGGCAACGCGGGCAGCACCAATATGGTGCGCGTCTATGGCTACGGTCCGGGGGCGATCACGTTTGCGGGCGATTTTCTCAAGGCTTTTCTCGGCGTACTGCTGGGGCAGCTCGTCGCGGGGGAGATCGGCGGATATATTGCGGGACTTTTTGTCGTCGTCGGACACTGTTGGCCGATATTTGACGGTTTTCGCGGCGGCAAGGGCGTTGCGTCCTCCTACAGCATCGCGATCTTTACGTTTCCGCTTGGCGCGCTTGGGGCAATTCTAATCGGCGGCTTGATCCTGCTGATCAACAAAAAGATGTCGATCATGTCGCTGGCCGCCATGCTGCTGTTCTTCCTTGCGACGCTGTTGTTTCGCCTGAACGATCTGCCGCTGGTGATTCTCGCGGGGCTCTTGACGATCGTCGTCTTTGTGCGGCATATTGAAAACATCCAGCGCCTGATTCACGGCGAAGAACAGAGACTTCGTAAAGAAGGAAAGTAATTCGCGTATCAATCCAAACAAAAAACGCTTCTAGCGAGAAAAATCGTTAGAAGCGTTTTCTATTGCAGAATCGATTACCCGATATGGAACTTCTCGCGGACGGCGTCCGCAGCGCGGAGCGCATGCACCGACTCCACGCAGAATTCGATGCGCGTCTCGCTGGTGGTGATCAGCCAGATGTGGATGTTTTCCTTGCGCAGTGTGGAGAAGAGCTGGGCCGCGACGCCGTGCTGCAGCGCCATGCCGGTGCCTTCCAGTGTGAGCTTGGTCAGGTCGGTTCGCGTGCGGATATCGCAACCGTAGCCGTTTCTGGTGAGCTCGTTGATTGCGTTGAGCGCCTCGGAGAGGGCACCTTCGTTTAGTGAGAATCCGATACTCAAGCTCTGCTCATCCGGCTCGGAGCAGGCGATCATGTCCACGAACACGCCGTGCTCGGCGATGACGTCAAACACGCGAGACGCGAATGTGTCCTCCTTGGCAAAAGAACGTATGATGACCACCGCCTGGTTTTCGAGGGAAAACAGGCGGGAAGCCGCGTCGTGCTCGGTGACCACGTTTTTCATGTTGTACAAGCCGGATTTCTTGCCGACGAGGAATTTCGCTGCGCGCAGCGCGCCCTGCGCAAACACCTGCTTGCTAAAGGCTCTGTGCGAAATTTCGATGATCTCGTCGTTGCCGATGAACTGCACCTGATGTTCGCCAACGACCGTGCCGCCGCGGACGGAGTGGATGCCAATTTCGTTATCCGTGCGCCGCTTGTTCTTCTCGTGGCGACCGAAGACAAGCTCTTCGTCATCCGGCGAAATAGAAGCGACGGCGTTTGCCAGCATCAGCGCGGTACCGCTGGGGCTATCGACTTTCTTGCGGTGATGCGTCTCGATGATCTCCACGTCAAAGTTGGAGCCGAGTGTTGAGGCGGCAAGTTGCACCAACTCCACCTGCAAATTAACGCCAAGCGACATGTTGCCCGTTTGAAACATGGCAACTTGTTCCGAGGCGGAGCGGATGAGCTTGAGCTCGCGTTCGCCAAGGCCGGTGGTGCCGATCACGGCAGGAATCTTTTTCTCCAGCGCATAGCGAAGGATTTCCGGCGTGCTGGCGGGAATCGAAAAATCGATGATGACGTCCGCGTGTTCTTTGACCTCGTCCAGCGTCTTGTATACGGGACAGGCATATGTACTTGTGCAGTCAAAGGGGTCTACGCCGGCTATGGCGGAAAAAGCGCCGCTCTGCGCTTGAATAGCGGCATAAACGGCGCGTCCCATTTGACCGCAGATTCCGTTGATGATCACAGAAATCATGTCAGTCCTCCATATTTGATTGCGTTAGATCAACTCGTAGCTCTTGAGCGTTTCCTCGATTAAACGCATGCTTGCCGCGCTCGGGGGAACGAGCGGCAGGCGAACGTCCGGTTCGCAGAGCTGCATGAGTCCCATCATCGCCTTAAGCGGAATGGGGTTGACCTCACAGAACGCGGCCTTCCAGATTGGGATGAGCTGCAACTGTAGCTGGCGCGCGAGCTGGAGATCGCCCTTAAAGAACGCCTCGCACAGCGCGTGCATTTCTCCGGGTACGATGTTGGCGATCGTGGAGATGACGCCTTTGCCGCCGATGCTGAGCACGGGCAGTACATGGTCGTCGTTCCCGCTGTAGATGTCGCACTGCGGGCAGAGAGCCGCGATGTTGACGATCTGCTCGATGTTACCGCTGGCTTCTTTGGTACCGACGATGTTCTCGTGGGTGCAGAGCTCAGCCATCGTCTGCGGAAGAACGTTTAGACCCGTGCGCGAAGGCACGTTGTAGACGATGATCGGGGTCTCGACCGCGTCCGCTACCGTGAAGTAGTGGCGAACGAGACCTGCCTGTGTGGTTTTGTTGTAGTAAGGGGTAACGACGAGCAAGCCGTCTACGCCGATGGCTTCGGCAGACTTGCTGTTGTTGACCACTTCTTCGGTGTTGTTTCCGCCCGTGCTTGCGATGACGGGAATGCGCCCGTTGACGCGCTCCACCACGAACTGGATGACGCTCAACCGCTCATCGGTTGAGAGCGTGGAGCTTTCACCGGTCGTCGCCGCGCAGATGATCGCATCCGTACGGTTTGCAATCTGCAACTCGATCAGCCGGGTAAACGCGGTGAAGTCAACCGACCCGTTTTGAAACGGGGTAACGATTGCAACGCCGCTTCCTCGAAAGATAGACATACGTTTTTACGCCTCCCATTGACGAATGAGTTCCTGCGCAATCTGCACGGCGTTGGTTGCCGCGCCCTTGCGGATGTTGTCCGCAACGCACCAGAAGTTGATTCCGTTTTCAACGGAGAAGTCGCGGCGGAGACGTCCGACATATACGGGGTCGGTGTCCGCGGCACTGATCGGCATTGGGTAGATGCCTTTTTCCGGATCGTCCTGAACGATCAGGCCTTCCGTGCTTTCCCAGAGCTTGCGGATGTCGGCAACTTCAAACGATTTTTCGAGTTCGACATTGATGCTCTCGCTGTGGCCGTGGAACACGGGGACGCGAACGGTGGTCGCCGTCACGCGCAGAGCGGGCAACTCGAGAATTTTTCTCGACTCGTCGATCATCTTCTGCTCTTCTTTCGTGTAGCCGGTGTCGAGGAAAACGTCGATCTGCGGCAGCACATTGAAGGCGATGGGGTGGGGGAATTTCTTGGGCGCTTCGCCCTTAAGCCCGTCTTCCAGATCACTGTAGCCGCCCATGCCTGCGCCGGATACCGCCTGATAGGTCGAGTAAACGACGCGCTTGAGGCCGTACTTGACCGCGAGCGGCTTGAGTGCAACCATCGCCTGAATGGTCGAGCAGTTGGGGTTTGCGATGATGCCCTTTTTCTTATACTGAGAGATTGCGTGTGCGTTGACTTCCGGCACGACAAGCGGGACCTCCGGGTCCATGCGCCAGGTGCTGGAATTGTCGATCACCACCGCGCCGGAAGCGGCGACGATGGGAGCAAAGATCTTGGAAGTGCCGCCGCCTGCGGAGAAAAGCGCGATATCAACGCCAAGATCTTTGAACGCATCCTCAGTCAGCTCACGGACGGTGTATTGTTTTCCCATGAACTCGACGGTAGTGCCCGCGCTGCGTGCAGAGGCAAAGAGGAAGTATTCCGATGCCGGAAGTTTACGCTCTTCCAGTACGCGGAGGAACATTCTGCCGACCATCCCTGTGGCGCCGACAACTGCGATCTTGTACTGTTTCATGTTGCGCTTGTGTTCGCGATCCGGACTGGCTGGATCGCGCCTTTCTTATAGTTACGATGATTTTAATAAATATTCACTGGTTTGTCAAATGAGATCAGCGATATTATAGGATATATATTTGCGGGAATGCCCTTTTTGTTGTAGAATAGAAAATCGAACACGTATGCGCGCATTGTATGAATAAAACATGAACGAGAGTGGTTATTCATATATGAAATCATAGTATACCGCGCGGTTGGAAGGAGGCGGCAGACCAATTTGTTACAGCAATATCAGAAATTTGCCGCTTATTACGACAGACTGATGGCGGATGTTGACTATGCGATGTGGACCGATTGTCTGCAACGGCACCTGCAATCGGGCGGGGTACTGCCGGGAGAGCCGGTGCTGGACTGCGCCTGCGGCACAGGGGAAATTACGCTTCGTCTGCACAAGGCTGGCTACACTATGACGGGGTCGGACATCTCCGAAAGCATGCTGGCGATTGCCCAGCAGAAGGCGCGAAAAGCAGGCGCAAAGATCGCCTTTGTACAGCAGGAGCTGCAGCACATCAGCGTACACAAGCCTATTTCGGCGATTACCTGCGCTTGTGACGGGGTGAACTATCTGCTCGCAGATGCGGACGTTTCCGCGTTTTTCGCGAGCGCAAACCGGGCGTTGAAGGACGAAGGCCTGTTGCTGTTCGATATTTCCAGCGCATATAAGCTGGAGCATATCCTCGGCGGGCAGACATTTGGTGAGGATGAGCAGACCTGTACCTATCTTTGGCAAAACTGCTTCGACCCAAAGTCAAAGCTGCTGGAGATGCGCCTTGCGTTTTTTCTGCCGGATGGAAACGGCGCGTATACGAGATTTGACGAGCGGCATGTGCAGCGCGCACATACGCAGGAGGAATTGACCGCGGCACTTTTGAGCGCGGGATTTTCCATCATAGGTGTTTACGATGCGCTGACGAACGACGCGCCGAACGAGCAAAGCGAACGAATTCAGTTTGTCGCGCAAAAGAAACGAGAGATCGTGTTGAGCGAAAAAGAAAAGTAGAAAGATGAAACAAAGGGAATTATGAAGGACAATGTTATTCAATATAAACAGCAGACAAAAGACCGACTGATCCAGTGTGTTGCCGCAGATGGCATGGTGCGCATCGCATTCATCGACGGAACCAACCTCGTGCACGAGGCGAAGAAACTACACAAGCTCTCGCGGGTTGCGACGGCGGCGATGGGGCGTCAGCTCATGATGACCACTATCATGTCCGCCGACCTCAAAGGCGAGCGCGATTTGGTTTCGACGATCATCAAGGGCGACGGACCCGCGGGCAGCATGATCTGCACAGGCAACAGCCGCCTGGAAGTCAAAGGCAGCGTCGCAAACCCGCAGGTCGAGCTGCCGGTCAATGAACTGGGTAAGCTGGACGTCGGCGGCTTCGTCGGGCACAGTGGCAAACTGACCGTGGTCAGTGATCTCGGCCTGAAAGAGCCTTATGTGGGACTGAGCAACATCGTCTCCGGCGAGATTGCGATTGACTTTGCCAATTACTATGCGGCGAGCTTGCAGCGTCCGGTTTTGATCTATCTCGGCGTGCGGGTGCAGGCGGAGAACGGCGCTGTTCGCGCGGCGGTTGGCGTCTTAGCGGAGCCCTTGCCCGGCTGCCCGGACGAGGTGATCGACAGTATTCAAGCAAAAAGCAGCTCGATTGCGCAGTTTTCCGAGCGGTTGGATGCAGGTGAAACGCCGGAGCAGCTGCTGGAAAGCGCATTTGGCGAGCTGGGGCTCGTCTTTGCAGGTGAACGCGAACCGCTGTATCACTGCGACTGCTCACGCGAACGGATCGAGCGCGCGCTGATCTCCACCGGATATGACGAACTGCTTAGTATGATCAAGGAAGACCACGGCGCTGAAGTCACCTGCCGTTTTTGCGATCAGGTTTATCCGTTTACCGAAGAGGACCTACGTGCACTGCTTGAGGCAGCGACTGTAAAAGAGAATGACGAAGAATAAAACAGGAAAAGTAATACCCTTTACGCAGGGCGCTACATTTTATATGAAGCGCGGCGCGAAGGAACTCGAGAAAAACGATTTAATCGCGGCGATTGCGAAATACCGCGAGGCATACGAGCGCGCGCCGGAAGACGCGGAGATTGCGATCGCGCTGGCCGAAATTCTCAGCCAGATGCAGCGCTTTGAAGAGAGCAATCGCATCCTATTTCGCTTGTTTGCCGATCGTGAAGACGCGCCGCCGGAGTGCCACTTTGGCCTTGCCTGCAATTATTTCGGCTTACAGGATTATGATCGTGCGGCGGACAGCCTGGAGGATTATCTGGAGCTGGAGCCGGACGGCGAGTTTGCCGCGGACGCGGAAGATTTTCTCGACCTCATCGATGATGACGACGCGATGTTTGAAACCACCGGCCTTCGCGGGGACGATGACTATGAGGACAACGCGGTCAACCACTTTGCGCGCTCACTGCTTGCCAGCGGCGAGGTAAACTATGCCGTAGAGGAGCTGGAACATCGGCTCAGCCAGACGCCGAAGTCGTTGAAGATTCGAGAGCAGCTTGCAATCGCCTATTTCGTCGCAAACCGCAGGGACGACGCAAAAAAAATCGCAACCGAACTCATCGCTGAGGACGCAGACAATATACTCGCCAACAGCACGCTCGCGCTCTCTGAAATCGAGGACGGAAACCGTACGGCTGCCATCGCGCGGCTCGAAGAGATGGCGAAGATTCGGGCGCTGGAGCCGGAAGAACTGCATAGCATTGCGGTTCTTCAGCTCGATTTGGAGCAGTTTTCGGAAGCGGAGAAAACGCTCACGCAGATGTTGCACCTGATGCCGTATGACGAAAACGTGCTGCACAAACTCGCTTATGCGAAGTTTATGCAAGGTGACGCGGAGGCGGCAAAGACGCTCTATCAAAAACTACTGCGCATCGATCCGCACGATACGGTTGCGCGGTATTACCTGAACCAGTCGAAGCACACAGAATCAGCCGGGAAGCGCACAAACGCGAAATGGATCATACCGTATCAGGTACCGTTCTCGGAGGCATTTCGGCGGCTCAACCATCTTAACCGTATGCTGGCGATGCCTCACGACGAACTCAACCACGCTTGGTCGAGCGACGGATCGTTTCGCGATCTTCTGGTTTGGGCAATTACGCTTTCCGATCTTCGCGTCAAGAGGAGCATGCTCTCGCTGGTGTTCACGTTTGCGGATGAGAACGCGCAGCACATTTTACGGGACTTCCTTTTGCGCTCCGATCAGCCGGATGAACTCAAGCGTGCAGTATTCGGTATGCTCAAACACCTCAGCGCAAAAGAGCCTTATATGGCCTATCTCAATGGCCGCTGGATCAAGGGCCGCGTGAGTCTGCTGGAGCTGGATTATAAGCTACCTGCGTCCTACGAGGGCGTGATGCAGATCCTGATGCAGTATATGCTTGGCAACTGCCGCGAGGAATGCGCAACGGAAGCCGCGCATATCTTCCAACGGTATGTCGACAGCCTCGAAAAAAAGTTCCCGCGCATCTCCACCGCGCAGGAGATTTCGTTTGCCGCCGCACTGGAGTATCTAAGCAGGCTCAGTTGCGGAGAAACGGTCACCGAAGACGAGATCAGCGAGGTTTACCGCGTGACAAAATCGCGCCTGAGAAATGCGCTCCATAAGCTGGAACCATTCGTAATCCTGAAGAAAGAGGATGAATGATTCAAGGATCACGCACGCTTATTGCGTAGAATCTCACAACCACAACTGAAAATAGGAGAACACATGAAGTTTATCGCAACCTGCAAACTGGGGCTTGAATCGCTGGTGACCCGCCAGCTTCACGATCTTGATATCGAGGTAATCGAAACGGCGGATGCGCGCGTTTCGTTTGTCGGCGGCATGGAGGCGATGGTCAAGTCGCTCCTCTGGCTGCGCACGGCTGAGCGGGTGCTGCTCGTCGTGGATGAGTTTGACGCGCATACGTTTGACGAGCTGTTTGAAAAGACGAAGGCTTCGCGCTGGAAACAGTATCTCAAGCCGGAGACAAACATCCACGTCACGGGGAAATCCGCCAAGAGCACGCTCTTTTCGGTGAGCGACTGTCAGAGCATCGTAAAAAAAGCGATCATTGAAAACCTCAAGACGGCGTATCGCACGCAGGTGATCCCCGAAGGCGGGGAAGAGATCATTGTTGAAGTGGGTATTCTGAGAGACCATGTGTCGCTCTGCCTCGATTGCTGCGGCGCGGGGCTTTCCCGCAGGGGATATCGCACCTATAATGTCGCGGCGCCCCTGTCGGAGACGCTTGGCGCGGGCATTGTGCAGCTGTCCCGGTTCCGCGCGGATGCCCCGTTGATCGATCCCATGTGTGGCTCCGGCACGATGCCGATCGAGGCCGCGATGATTGCGCAGAACATAGCGCCCGGACTCGGCCGCTCGTTTGCCGCTGAGAGCTGGTGGTTCTTTGATAAAGGCGTTTGGACGCGTGAGCGGCAGAACGCGCTGGACGCGAGAACGAACCAGAAGATCGATGTGCGCGGATTTGATATCGACGAGCGCAGCATTGACCTCTGCAAAAAGCACGCAAAGAAGGCCGGCGTTTTCTGCGACTGGCGCGTGCAGAACATCAAAGAATTTTCAGTGACGGAAAAGAGCGGCGTGATTGTCTGCAATCCGCCGTATGGCGAACGCATGCTGGAGAAGGACGAGGCAAAGCTGCTTTATCTGACCATGCGGCGCGTGTTCACGCCGTATCCCGGCTGGAGCGTCAATGTCTTTTCCGGCATGCGCGAGTTTGAGCAGGTCTACGGCGTGCGCGCAGACAAGCGCAGAAAACTGACCAATGGCGGCATGCCCTGCACGCTGTTTCAATACTTCGGCGTAAGAGACGTGTAAGCATAGAGTAGATTGAACCATTTTTTGGAGTAAACGAGAGATGAAACTAGCGGTCATTTTAGGCGACGGTATGGCAGATTGGCCCGTGGACGAGCTTGGCGGCAAGACGCCGCTCGACGTGGCAAATCATCCTTATATGGATCTTTTCGCGCGGGAGGGTGCGTTTGGGCTGGTCAAGACCGTGCCGGATGGTATGAAGCCCGGCAGCGACACGGCGAACCTCTCCGTGTTTGGCTATGATCCCAAGCGCTACTATTCCGGCAGATCCCCGCTGGAAGCGGCAAGCCTCGGCATTGAGCTTGCGCAAACGGATGTAACCTACCGCTGCAATCTCGTAACGCTTTCCGGCGAGAGCGATCTTGCGGATACGACGATGGTCGACTACAGCGCGGGTGAAATCTCCACCGAAGAAGCGCGTGAGCTGATCCTGTTTCTCGAGCAGAAACTCGGCAACGAGGGCATTCGGTTGTATCCCGGCTTTTCTTACCGTCACTGCCTCGTGCTCAACCATGCACAGACGGGCGCGGAGTTGACCCCACCGCATGATTTCTCCGGCAAGCCCGTTTTGGGCAGGCTACCTTCCGGTACTAATGAAGCGTTGCTGTTGCATTGGATGAACGAGGCCTATGCTGTTCTAAAGGACCATCCTGTCAACAAGGCGCGCGTAGCCGCTGGCAAAAATCCCGCCAACGCCATCTGGTTTTGGGGAGAAGGCCGCAGACCCGCTTTGACGCCGTTTTTAGAGAAAACCGGGCTCAAAGGTGCGGTGATCTCCGCGGTCGATTTGATTCAGGGCATCGGTCGCTGCGCCGAGATGGAAGTCGTCAAGGTAGCGGGCGCAACTGGCACGTTTGAAACCAACTTTGCCGGGAAAGCCGCTGCGGCAATTGAAGTGCTTTCGCGCGGCGCGGATTACGTCTATGTCCATATCGAGGCGGCGGACGAGTGCGGCCACCACGGCCAGCTCAAGGAAAAGATTTACTCCATCGAGCAGATCGACCTTCAGGTGATCAAACCGGTTCTGGATTATCTGGAAGGGTGCGGGGAAGATTATGCGATTCTCGTGCTGCCGGATCATCCGACACCGCTCAAAATTCGCACACATTCCGCAGAGCCCGTTCCATTTGCTCTCTATCGAAAGGGCGATCACGCAGGCCGCATGACGCATTATACGGAAGCAGATGCAAAGATGACGGGGTTGTATGAACCGGACGGCTTCCTTCTGGTGGATCGCATGAAAACCAGAACAGAGTGATTTCAAAGCGCGTGCTTTCTCACTTACGCGCTTCGGTGCGGAGATGCTTTTTCTTCCAATCGAACGGAAAAAACAGCGTGCAAACTCCTGAAAAATGCTTGCAAATTTGAGCGCATTCGTGTATCATACTCAATGCGTCCGAAAAAGTCTTGTGGAGAGTTGGCTGAGCGGTCGAAGGCGCACGATTGGAAATCGTGTTTACGGGAAACCGTAACTAGGGTTCAAATCCCTAACTCTCCGCCAGAAAAGTCCCCGACATAGGGGGCTTTTTCTTTTATTTCCTTCTCTGGACAAGGCGGGTTTCTTCGTTGAAAATGTCCTTGCTAAGCTTTTTGCTAAGGTAAAACTTAGCAACACCAGATAGTACTAAAAGGCATCTCCAAATTTCGCTTGCATAATCTCAGCTGGCTGATTCTTTTTACTGAGTAAATCAATATAGATATCAGCAGTCGTTGACAAAGTGCTATGACCAAGTAAATCAGAAATTACTTTGAGCTGAGTATCGTTTTCAAGAAGTAAAGAAGCACATGTATGCCTAAGGTCGTGAAATCGAGTCTCAGGAAGCCCAAGGCTTTTGATTTGCTTTTTGAATTGCTTCAGGAGAGTCTGAGGATTCCGCAGAGAGCCATTTGGATTACATGAGATAAGATCATGGTCTAAGTAGTCATCCCCCAATAATGACTTCTGAGCGCCTACCCACGCCTTTCTCCTGAGTATGCTGTCGATGATGAATTTCGGAGCATAGATAGTGCGATTACTCTTTTCGGTCTTTAATGGCTTAATGCCAAATGTCGAGCCATGACCATAATCTGGTTTTATAGTAGTGATTTGTTGACAAATACGGAGTTGGCTCGTTTCGAAATTACAATCGCAAAATCTTAGTCCGAGTGCTTCGCCACGTCGTAGACCGAGAAACAAAGATAGTAAAACCTCTGTTTCTATTGTTGTTCCTAAAACACTTTTACAAAGCAACATTGCTTGTTGTTCATTATAAACGTTTGAGTGAAACCGGGCTGTTGGTGGCCTCTTTGCACCTGAACAAGGATTTCTGGATATCAGGTCATCATATACTGCATCATTGAGCGCTTTTCTTAATGTACTAAACACATACTTTATTGTGGTTGGCGAAAGTCCTTTATCTAGAAGCTTGTAAGTAAATGATGTTATTGCAGCCCGGTCTAGCTTTGACAATTTAAAATAACCGATTTCAGGAACTATATGGAGCTTTATATTGTTGCAATAACCCTGAACTGTAGATGGTTGAAGCGTGATTTTGTAACCTTCAAACCAATTGTTTAAATATTTTCCAAGCGTGATTGAACTATCCGGGATATAGTTATTAGATAGAATCTCTGCTCGCGCATGAGCTTGGGCTTCAACTGCGGCTTTCACTGTTGGAAGGCCGCTGACCATCTTTTGCTTTTTTAACCCTGTTTTTACATCTGTGGGATAGATCGTATAAGACCATGTCTTGCCGCGCTGATAAATGCCGGTAGGTTTTTTCGACATCTTTGGTTTATTACTCATTGTGATTGCCTCCTCTAAATTGAAGCAATCTGAGTCAAGCAAGCAGTTTTCATGTGTAGTTGTCAATGTACGCACATACTTAGACCTAGACGATATCATGTTTCCATGTATAACATCAACTGCTTTGGGAGCTACTTTCATCGAAGAGCAATAGTTGGTATTGCATAATCCCCTTATTACTGACACATAAGCCAATTGTCAAAAACCTCCTTTACTACACGTATGCTCTTGCCTATTCTGATTATTGGGAAGGGGGGTTCTTTCATCATCAAATATATCGAAGAACGACTAATTCTTAGTATTTTCTGAATGTCTGTTACCGTATAAGTAGTGTGTTGATTCAAATTATTACCTCCATCATTTTGGTTGAAATGAGTTGTATCTCGAACGCGGGGTTATTATCTCTGAATTAAAAAACCGCAAATTAGAGCATCCTCTTTCACTACGATTTGCTGAAGTTCAGAAAAAAATGCAAGGCAAGGCATCGGGTAATTGATGTTCTGGATGCCTTTGTTGCAAGCATTCTTGTGCCATGTAATTTGGCATGCTCATTAGTTTTCCGATCTCTTCAAAAGTAAATGAATTT
>JBDKRF010000375.1:0-3652 GCA_039683525.1 Clostridiaceae bacterium | reverse complement strand
GCCTATCTTTGCGTTTTTTTCGCGATCTACGGGATTATAGGCCGAGCGCGTGCCGTAACGAGCGTATCTCATCCGGCGTTAAGCGCCGCGTCTCGCCCGGCTTGAGTTCGCCGAGGCTTAGCGGCCCAAAGCGTTCTCTTTTGAGGCGCAGGGTTCTGTGTCCAATCGCCTCCAGCATGCGCCGGATCTGGCGGTTCTTTCCCTCGTGAATCGTGATGAGAAACGAGGTGTCCCCCGCATTCGTTGGACGAACATGCGTCACTCGTGCGGGAGCCGTCATGCCGTCGTCCAGTGTAACGCCGTTGACGAGAGACGCGATCTCGGAAGGTTGCAGCTTGCCGTCACACACGGCGTAATATGTCTTCGCCACCGAGAACTTCGGGTGCGTCATGCGATGCGCAATCTCCCCGTCGTTGGTCATGAGCAGCAACCCTTCGGAGTTGATGTCCAGCCGTCCTACATTATATAAGCGGGCGGGAATGTCTTTGACGTATTCCTGCACTGTCTTTCTGCCTTGCGGGTCGTCGCTCGTGCTTACAACCCCTTTGGGTTTGTTGAGCATCAGCGTAATGAGCTCTTCTTCCTGCTTGATCGGTTTCCCGTCGTACAGGACGATATCCGTATCCGGGTCAACGCTCATACCGAGCGTTGCCGTGACTCCGTTGACCTGAACGCGCCCTGCCGTAATGAGCTCTTCACTCGCGCGACGGGAGGCAATCCCTGCCTCGGCTAAATACTTTTGCAAGCGTAACATCATATTCGCATTCCCTCTTGTTCTAAATCGTTCTTTGGTGTTCCGTTCGGTCGGATTGCGAAATGTGTTTGAATCTGAAAACGTCTCTGTTCACGAAGATTCGCTTGATTTCGATGGGTCAATACTGATAAACATTGCCATATGCCACCAAATATAGTATAGCCGAAACGTTCCCTATCCTTCAACTCTTTTTTATCGGAATTCGAGCGTTTTATAAAGAAATCTTTCTCAAGACCGCTCTTTCGGTCCATTTTGCCGTATAGAAAAGCTGCCGATCAAAATTCGGCAGCTTTGTTTCATTCATAAGTGGCACATTTGCTCGGAATGCACGCGGGAAAGCATGCAGATTAGGAGAATATTCTAGCCAGCGTCGTGCACAGGCGATAGCCGAGCTGATCGATAACCGCCAGCAGATACCGACGTAGCAAACGCCCCGTATCCGTTTGACGCTGAAAGGCATATTCCTCTAATAGAGCGGTCAGAACCGACTGCACCGCACCAAAGAGCACACCAAGCAGTAGATACAGTCCCACGAACAGCGGCGGAACAATGCCGAGCAACCCCGCACAGATCACAATGATTACACCGACCAGTTCCATGAACGGCCAGATCTTTTCGGCAAACCGTGTGTCGGTCGCGCCGGGAATTTCACGGGTGATCGATCTATTTCGCCGGACGGTATCGCGCATCTCTCTTTGACCCCGCTTGATCGAGGCGAGAACGCCGCGCATACGCTTTTGCGGCAGTTGAACACAGACCGCATCCGGCAGCAGGCGCGCGCAGTAGGTGCGCTTTTCGCGACGCATCCGCGCGTGAATCCGCAGAAGCAGGTCCGCACTCTCTGCCTTTGCCGCCTCGGAAAACCCGCCGGTCTCCAGTACGGCGCTCTTTAGAAACGCGGCAAACGTGTGGTTTAGCGTTAGATACAATCCGAGGTCCGCGTAGCCTGCACGATTGATGTAAAAGCTATTGATGCGCTCCAGAAATTGCTCCTCTTCCAGCAGCGTCGCACGATTTCTTCTTGCGTCATCGGCAGCAGCCCCGACGCGTGCAAACGATCCGATATACATGCAGGCGGGATCGCTCACAAACGCGTAAACGGTCTTCAGCAGCGCATCCTTTGTCAGGCGCAGATCCGGATAGACCGGCGCGATGATCGGATAAGACGAAAGGTTCACGCCAGCGTTGAGCGCACCCGCAATGATGTCAGTCTTGGTGTCCAGTACCACAAGGCGAACGTCACTTGCCGAACGGTAGATACCTTCGATCTGCGCCGACTTCAGCGTCTTTTTATACGGTTGACGGAATGGCAGCAGTTTGTACGTGCTGTTCAGGCTTGCCCACGTTTCCGCGTGCGTACTGTTGGCAACAACGATCAACTCATATTGCTTGAAGTCGAGCGAAAGCAGGTTCTCCAGTTGTTCCTGTAAGCTGCCTGTCTCTAGCACAGCGGGTAGAATCAGCGAAACCGGCATGATATGCTCAGAATCCTGAAACCTTCGGTAATCTACCGAACGAAGCGAGCGAACATGCCGCTTGAGCAGCGCGGTCGAGCGTCCGATTAGCAGCAACCTCACCATTCCGATCAAAAAAACGAGCGCTAGAAAACTATAGCAGATGGAAGGCAGAATCACCTTGAGCGTAGGAAGCGCAGATTGCAAAATTGACATTCTATGCCACCCCCCCCTTCAGGAGCGCGGCGCGATCGAGCGCAAAGCGCATCATCTCCGCCGCAAACTTATCCCCCGTCTTTTCGACGCGTGTCATCAGCGCTTTTGTGTCGAGGGCTTTTGTCAAAGACTCCGCCGCGCGGTAGCGCACCCACCACTCGCGATCGCAGAGCAGCTTGAGGAGCGCCGCGTCGTTATCCTGCTCACTAAAAGCGCCAAGCGCGGTTGCAACCACGGCGCGCATTTCCCATCGCGGATCCGAAGCGCTCGCAATCAGTTGCGGAATCGCCGATTCACAGCGAATCTGACCGAGTGTGCGCGCCGAGTCGATGCGCGTGTTGATGTGTCCCTGCGTTAGGTGCGGCAGCACGAGATCGCCAAGGTCATCGTAACCCTGTTCGCCGATGGCCTTGATGCAGGTGCGCCGGATATACGGATCGGAAGCGGAGGTGATGAGCTTTCTACAAAGCTTCTTCAAATCCCCCGTATACACTGAAAAGATCTCTTCGAGCGTTCGGAACGACAGCAGCGAGGCGATCGTGTGATCGCGACAAAGCGCGACGATATCCCGCTCCGAGCCGAGCATGCAGAGCGTGAGCATCCCGACGTGCTGCATCTGCATCGTTGTGCGGCAGCAGTAAATCTGCGTCACGACATCCGGCGTATAGCTCTTGAGCCGGAGCGCGCCGATGAGTTTGACCACGAGAGCCGTCGCCTCTTCGTCTACGCCGTCCAACAGCTTCCGAAGATATGCGCCGTACCACTCGCCGCCCGCTTCTTTTTGAAGCTTCTCCAGTGCCGCGCCGGAGAGCTCCTCCGCGGTCTCCGCCATGACGATGAGCCCGCGCGGAGAACGAATCCCGCGGATGTCCGAGAGCTGATCCAGCTTTCCTTCAGGATTCACCATCTCATAGATATGGTTTTTCATCCGCTTTGCTTCCGCGGCGCCGGAGATCAGGCAAAGCAGCTGCTCGCGCAACTTTTGCACCCTGCGGTTATCGACCGCGCGGGTGATATGCAGCAGCACCAGCAGGATGAGGCCGACCAGCAACAGCACGCCCAGCGCGATATTGACACCGACCAGCAACTTCTGCAACATGCTCAAATACATCTCTCCTTCCGCATAAGCGCCGCACCGGTTCACTCTCTCCACGTCGGAAAGGGGATCTCCGCCCAAGATTGCAAAACCGTATGCGCTGTGCGCGCGAATGATTGCTTAAAACCAGGT
>JBDKRF010000374.1:0-8948 GCA_039683525.1 Clostridiaceae bacterium | reverse complement strand
TGCGCGAAAAAGACCAGTTTTACGAGCCGCCGCTTCTCGAGATGGGCGAGGCGGTGGGAGCACCCGTTTCCTATTGCTCGGTCGAGTGCGGCAGCGAGCTGGAACGCTCCTATCGCGTGTACATGGTCTCCTCGGACAACGGCAAAACCTTCACGGAGACAGGTCGCTGCCCGCTGGAGGAAGGCTCGTTTTGCAACATGGGCTTTCCGGACGGGCGCATCATCGGCTACGACGTGCCGCGCATCAACGCCGAGCGAACCGGATGGTTCGACGGCATCAAGATGCGCGAGAGCCTCGACGGCGGCTCGACCTGGCGCGAAATCGGTACGCTTCTCGAAGGCTGCGCGCCGTATCTCTGGCGCGCGCGCAGGCTCAAGGACGGCACACTCCTGCTTTTAACCTGCCTCTACGGCACACCTTGGGGACTCGGAAAAGAGCGCACCACGCGCAACACCATGCTGCCGGGAGAAACCTATATCAACAAGATTCAAACCTGCTTTCTGGCAAGTCGGGACGGCGTCCACTTCACCGGCCCGCACTATGTGCTGCCCGGTATCGGCGCGCATGAATATGACGTTTGCGAGTGCCCCGATGGAAGACTGCTTTTCCTCGCGGGAGACGTGCAGGCGACGCCCGTCGGCAGGCAGTTTGTTGAGCGCAGAGGAGAAGCTTACATCAACGGCACGTTCTTCGGCATCCGCCGCGGCGCACCGCAGGAGCCGAAGCGCGATCCCATGGGTGGGTTCGTGCCGGAGAGCCTCGTGATGCGCGAGGACGGCCTCATCATCGGCAGCCGCAGAAACAAGCCGTATTCCTGCAGCGCGGATTTCGGCGAAAACTGGTACGAGGTGGATGGGCTTCCAACCAGCCTGTATCAGCCGTTCTTACTCGCGGCGGCGGACGGAACGATCCTCAACTTTGGTCACAAGGGTGGAGACATGGCGCTAGGTCAGGAGGATATGGTCATCGGTGCGGATCGTTTCCGCGTCGAAAACCAAATGCCGCAGAGTTGCGCGCTCACGCTCACGCGCGAGATGGACGCGCAGAAGTCGCATTACGTCAACGCATTTTCCGCGCGTTTAACCGCGGGCGGTAGACCAGTCGCCGGACAAAAGGTGCTGTTTCGCGCGCACCCCGTCTGGAATGCGGACGGAAGCTACAGCACGATTTCGCAGAGCGAGGCGAGCTTGCAGCAGGAGGCCGTAACGGACGAGAGCGGCACCGCGCGCATCCGTTACCCGATGTTTGACGGCAGGCCCGACATCCACTTTTACTACAATATCGACGTGGTGTTCCGTCCCGCAGAGGGCGCGGGCTATTCGCCCTGCGATGGTCCCACGATGTGTGTCTCCGGCATAACTCCGCACCGCAAGAACCGCTGGCCTTACGACGCGTACCTCGCGGAGGGAAAGGTGTTTCTTTCTCCGAAGGTGCAGCGGGAGATTCCCGACGCAATCACGCAGATCAACGCCCTCGGCAGCCGCAGACCCGTACAGAAAGGCGAGCTGAGCGATGCGCTACTGCAAGTTCTGCTTGCAGCAAAGCTTCTGAGCGAATCGCCGGAGGGATACGTCTGGTACGCCTGTGTTCACCCAAAAGACCCGTTTGAGGCGCTGGATATGGGCAGCGGGGATTGGTATATCTGATTCTGAAACGCAAAAAAAGACCGCTTACAGCATTTGCTGCAAGCGGTCTTTTGTGTTGCGCGGGTTAAACACGTTATTCTTCCGGTTGCGCTTCGATTGACGCGCGCTTTGCTCCGCGAATCATGTTGAGCACCGGCAAAAGCGCAAACAGCGTTACGATTGCCGATCCGATGAAGATCAGATACGTCGGCAAAAAGCCCGCTTTGCCGTCCACTACGATCGGCTGACCGAAGAAGGTGATGATGCGTTCCCCGATGAAGGGCCCGATCACCATCGGCAGCAGCACCCAGAAGACCATGCGGATGCCCTGAAACTGGCCTGCGTTGGCGGGCGGCGTGAGGTCTTTGATCCACGCGCCGGAGACGATGAGCTTTGCCACCATGCCAAACGCCATCACGAAGATCGCCACGCAGAGAACCACCATGTTTCTCGCCAGCGCCACAAGTAAAAAGCCGATTGCGGAGATGACCAGCGCCACGAGCAACAGCTTCGGTTTGCCGAGACGGTCGACCAGCCTTCCGAAAAACACGCCGCAGATGCCCGCGAGCAGCACCATCAGTCCTAGGTTGACGCCGATGACGCTATAGCTGTAGCCCAGCGTCTTGGTGTAGTAGATGATCTGATACGGCCCGCTGATCTGCTCTGCAATCGCAAACACGAGCACGCAGAAATAGAGCGCAAACAGCATTTTGTTCTCGCGTACGGCGCGCACCGAAAAGCCGGAGAACACCTGCTTCCAGAAGCCGGTTTGCTCCGTCTTTTCCTTCGGAATCGGCGCTTCCCGCATGAGTAAGCCCCCGACGAGTCCGCAGACGACCACGGTAAGCCCCATCGAAATGAAGAACAAAGTGTAGCCGACATGCTCGATCAGCATGCCGGAGATGATGGTCGTGACCACCATCGCGAGCAGCGGAAACAGCTCGGTTACTCCGCTGACGGTGCCGCGGTTTGTCTCGTCCGTGATGTTGGTGAGCCACGCGTTAAAACTCGCGTCGTTGGCGGTGGAGCCGAAGAACGTCATCATGCAGTCCAGAGCGATGACCGCGAAGATTGCGAGTGACACAGACTTGACAGCGCCGGCCAGAGGGAACACCATCGTCGAAATTCCCCAGAGGATGTAGCTAAACAGGATGATCTTCTTGCGCTTGCCGAGGCGGTCGCTGAAGGTACCCATGATGAGCGTGGTCAGCGTGGCGGTGATGGCGCTAAACGCTACCATCAGCGAGATCACCTTCGGGTTGGGCGAGATTACGTCGTTGACATACGTGTTGAACCACGCGTTTTCAATCACCCAGGCGATCTGCCCGGAGAACGCGAGCAGCACGATGGCGATCCAGTTGTTTGCGCCGAGTTTGGTCTTGGTCTTTGGTGGCATGTTCATTCCTCCTTGCTGGTTACAATCGGAAACTGCGCAACCCTGAGCTGCGTGCAGCCGTAGGGGATTAATGTTTGCTGGATGAATTCGCTTCGTGGTGCGGCAAAGGGCTCCGGCACTGGCCCTGCGCAGTTTTGCCTGCGCTTCCATTGCGGTGCGGGCGCGAGGGGAAGCCGCACGCTAAGCGGCGAATGGTCGGTGTCAAACGGCAGCTCGCCGGGTTCTGCATGCGTGATCACGGCGTTTGCTAGCGAATATTCGCCGATGCCGAATCTCCACTCCCCGCGCGGCAGAAATTCCTAGTCCGCAAACGGAGGCGTGCCGCGCACGATGCGTGTCTCCGCCGCGATCGGGAGAGCAAGCAGCAGCGCGCCATAATGGATCGTGGCCCCGCCGGATGCCTCCGGCACGAGACGCAGTTTGAGCGGGAGAGAGAGGGTGATTTGGTCTCCTGCGGAGAATGCTTTCTGCAAAAGCAGGTAACCGTTTATTGTTTCTACTTCGGTTTGCGTTCCGTTATAAGAAAGAGAGTAGGTTTCAGCCCAACTCGGCAGACGCAACCGCAACGCAAAATCGAGCGATTGGGATTCGTTTTCGATCGCGTCGATCCTGACGGTGATCTCTCCCGCAAAGGGATAGTTCGTCTCTTCCGAAAGCCGCACCCTCGTGCCGCGCACATCGACCGCCGCTGCGCAGGGCGCATAGACGGGCAGCGTGATGCCGTCTGCGTGTTGCATCACGAGCACGCCTGCGATCTTTGGCCAGCCCTGATGCATATTCGCCGCGCAGCAGCCGAAGTTGGGCGCAAGTCCGAACAGATTCGCCTCGGAATATGCGTCGTACCAGCCGCGCTTCTTGCGGGACACTTCAATTTGATTGACCTGCTGCACGTATTGATGCGCGCAGAGATCCGGCGTAAACGTCGCGGGCCACGCGTTGTAGGCAATCTCTTCGATGCGCTCGGTGTAAACGGCGTCGCCCGTTGCCGAGAGCAGCGCTTCCAGCGAAAACAGCAGTTCGGCGGCGAGGCAAAGCTCCGCGCCGACGGCAGGAGCGCGACCGTTGAGGTGCTCGTCTCCGGAGAAGAGTCCGTTGGCGAGCCCGTGGTAGCGCTCGATTGCGCCAAATCCTGCTGTGACCGCAGCAAATCCACTTGCGTCGCCGCCAAAGAGCGCGTCGAGCGCGGGCATCTTGAGCGCCATCGCGAGGTTGACGCCGTGCGTCTTGTGAAACGCCCGCAGGAAAGGCGAGGCGTTGCCTTTTTCGATTTCTTCCGCCGTCTTCGGTTTGGGCGGGGTTGACGGATTGCCCTGCTTGATACGCGCTTTCTTGATGCGCTTCGCCGTCCAATCCTGAATCAGCGTGACGCGCTTTGCCGCCATGAAAAGCGGGCGGTTGAGGTAGGCGTGTGTCGTTTTCTCATAGGGGAAGTGCGTGAAGAAGCCGCCCCAGTCGTAGCTTTGCCGGTGGAGAATCTGCGCAAGTTCGATCAAGTAAGGCTCTCCCGTTTTGCGATAGAGCCAAAACATCGGCAGCAGCTGCTCCTGTCCGCGTGCCGCCGCCCACATCGAGAGTGGTTGCGCGGGGAGCTTTTGCAGTTGATAGCGGAAGTAGCCGTCGAGAAATGGCACAACGCGGGGATCGTCTGTCGCCTCCGCGTACTGCGTGAGCACCTTGAGCGCGACCATGCGTGGCCACCAGTCGAGGTTATCCTTAGGTCCAAAGAAGCCGTCCTCGCGCTGGCTTGCCAGCATCCACTCAATCCAGGGCTGCGCTTTTTGTTTGAGCGCCTCGTCGTCCAGCAGGTAAGCCAGCGGGATAAGGCCGTCGAGATAATAAGGCCCGCGCTCCCAGTTTTCGCCCGTGCCGCCAAGCCAGCCGGAGGTTTGACCCAAGTCTTCCCAGATTTCGTCGATATGCCCCGTCAGCCCGTTTTTCTGCACGATGAGTTCGCGCAAAAACCAGCCGCGCGGAGACACGCTGCCGAGCGGGGCGGAGGTGAGGGGGAAGGGGGTTGGTAGTTTTTTTAGCATAGTGACACCTGAAGAACTCTATTGCAAAGATTCGTTCACTGCTTTTGTGAACAGTGGTTTCTCATAAATCCTGTACGTCTTAATCTTCTCCATCCCGAGCCGCTCGAGCGCGTTTTTGATGTGGAGGTTGTCTTCGAGGATGTAGTTTGCCTCCATGCGGATGTTCTTCGGGCGCAGGTTTTGGTAGAGGTGGATGTACATCAGCGCGTCCAGCGCGCGCTTGTGCCACGCGGGATCGACCGCAAGGCCGAAGAGGCGGTAGTCCCGCACCTTCTTGACCCCAAGCAGCAGTCGCGCCCAGCCGAACGGCAGCAGATTTCCGTTGATCTTTTTGAGTAGGATGTTGATATCCGGAAACCCCAGACAGAAGCCAACGGGCTTTCCTTCGTGCTCCACCATCCAGACCGCGTCGGGATCGACGATGAGCTTGAGCTTGTTGAGCATATCCTCCATCACGGGAAGCTCCAGCGGGACATAGCCCCAGTTATCCGCAAGAGCGGTGTTGGAGATCTCCCAGATGGCGCGCGCATCCTCCCGCAGATGCTTCCTGTCGAGCCTTCGAATCGAGATGCCCGGATAGCGTGCCAAAAACCGTGCGGCAAATTCCTCGTGCCGCTTGGGAAGTTCATACCCTTTCGCCATATCCGCTTCGTAGACCAGCAAATCTTTGACTTTCTCATAGCCGGTTGTGGTGAAGAAATCGTGGTAATACGCCGGATTCCACGGCGAGAGGTAGACGGGCGGCGTATCGTAGCCCTCCAACACGAAACCCCAGTTCTCCGCAACGGGGTGAATCGGGCCGCGGATGGCCTCCATGCCGTGCGCATAGAGCCACTCTTCCGCCGTGCGGACGAGCAAAGATGCTGCTTCAGCATCATCGATGCACTCGAATGCGCCGAAAAAGCCGATTTTTGATTGATAAAACTTGTTAAACGTATGGTCGACATACGCAATGGTTCTGCCAATGGGGACGCCTGCGTCGTCCAGCGCTAGAAACAGCGAGAAGTCGGAATTGCGCAGGATCGGATTTGCCTTTTTCGTATATGCCTGCGCTTCGTCCAGCCAGATGGGCGGCACATAGCACGGGTTCGTGCCAAAAATTGCTTGTGGAACGCGCACAAAATCGCGCATCTGCCGTCTGGTTTGCACCGCGATAACCCGCATTCAGTTTTCCTCCGCTGTTTTGAAGATGGGAAGATAGGACGCCATGAGGGCAGTATACCAAGCAAACCTGCAAAAAACAATCCGATTGCGTGGCAAGCACTGGAAATCTGAACAAAGTGACGTCATGTTATAAAATACGCGTTTCCAGCGCTAATATACGATATATTTTGCGGGCTTTCCTTTCCTTTTCGGGCGCATACGCATATAATCAAATTGCAGTAATACAACTGAACAAAACTGCTGATTTTGCGTTCGCCCTGCGGCGCTGTGAGGAGAGAACCCATATGTTTCAGCGCACGCGCGATTATGCAAAGGATTACGAGAAAATCGGTAGCACACTTCATTATAAAGGAAAACACTATCGATTTGAGATTGAGCAGCCTGCGCTGAACATACGTAAGGTTGTTTATGCGCTCGGTTTGGTTGCGGCTCTCGTCTTTTATATTCTGATTGGGTTTTCCGACTCCGCGGCGCTCGGCGCGGGTGGCGGCCCGGCACCGGCCTATGTGCTGCTGCCGTATGTGTTACTCCTGTTGCCGCTTGGGTTGGGGGTTGCGCGCGCGCTGCTGCTCGTCTTCAAATCCCGTCCGCTGGAATACGCGGAGTATGACAAGTACCTCGCCCAGCAGAAGGGTGTTCTTGTCTCCGCGCTGGTCGTGGCGGGAATTCTTCTATTGGGAATGATCATCTTTCTGTTCATCAGACAAGCGGATCAAACGGCGCAGATGGTCGCGCTCGGGGAAGCTGCCCTCTGTGCAGCTTGTATATTTCTCGCTTTTCGGCAATATCATGCATTATTAGGGTCTATAGCCATTGACGAACCCAGTAGTGTTCGATATGATATATGATAATAGCTACGAGTTGGCTATCTCGATTTTATGCATCCCACAAAAATACTAAGGAGGAAGTACGATGAACAAAAAGACCAGCAAAGTCCTGGCGGCGCTGTTGGCACTGATTATGTGCCTTAGCGTACTGACGGCTTGCCAGCCGAAGACGACCACGCCTGAACCCGCAGTCGAGGCTACCGCAGCCCCGACAGAAGCGGCAGAGGTAAGTACGGTTCCGCTCGTGGTAGCGGAGGGTGAATTCTCCGAGAAATTCTCCCCATTCTTTGCGGACACGGTCTATGACGTCAACGTCAAAGACATGACGCAGATTGTCATGCTGACCACCGACCGCTTGGGCGGCATCGTCTACAACGCCATCGCAGGCGAAACGATTCCGTACAACGGAACGGACTACACCTACACCGGACCTTGCGACGTCTCCGTCAAATATGACGAAGCAGCTGATGTCACGACCTACACCATCAAGCTCAAAGAGGGCGTTTTGTTCTCCGACGGCGTTGAAGCAACAGCGGATGACATCATCTTCACGTACTATGTGTTTGCCGACCCGTCCTATGTCGGCTCCACAACCCTTGGCTCCTATGGCATCATTGGTCTTCAGAATTATCAGACTCAGACCTCTGATGAAATCTACACCAAGTATGATGCAATGTTTGACACCATCCTTGCGGCAGGCCCCGACCACGTTTGGGCGGCAACCGATGCCTGGACGCAGGAACAGCAGACCGCTCTGTGGGACGGTATCAAGGCAGAATGGAAAACCGATCTTCAGGGTATCGTTGACTACGTCATCGCGAATTACCTTGTGGACGACTACGTTCCCGGCGTATTCGCAGGCAAGACCGCTGCCGACGTGACCGAGGATATGTATCCCGCGTACACGCTGGCGATGTGGAACTTTGCCAAGCTGAACGATGACGGCACCTTGACCGGCAACGGCACGGGTCCGGTCTACGATCTCACCAAAGCAATGCCCACCATCGATGATGTGTACAACGAAGCGTACGCCATCTACGGTGGCGATCCCGCTGCATACTGGGCAACCGAGAATGCGGGCAGCGTTGACGGCACCGACGTAGTTGGCACCGTTAAGGCATCCTTCATTTCCTCGCAGGGTTCCCTTGACCCCGAGATGGCGGGCGGTATTAAGAGCATCGAAGGCATTAAGAAGGTCGACAACTACACCGTCGAGGTCAAGACCAAGGGTTATGAAGCACCCGCGGTTTACACGATCTGCGGTCTGGAAATCACACCGATGCACTATTATGGCGATCCCGCGCAGTACGATTATGAGAAGAACATGTTCGGCCATCCGTTTGGCGATCTCTCGATCGTGCAGGCCAAGACGACCGAGCCCATGGGCGCTGGCCCCTACAAGTTCGTGAAGTATGAAAACCGTATCGTGTACTTCGAAGCGAACGAAAACTACTTCAAGGGCGAACCTGCCACGAAGTATGTGCAGTTCAAAGAGACCATCGACTCCGAAATCGTTGCCGGTATCGTTGCGGGCACGGTTGACGTTGGAGATCTGAACGGCTCTAAGAAGAACTACGAAGAAATCGCAGGCTACAACGCAAGCGGCGAAATCTCCGGCGACGTGATCCACACCACCAAGGTCGATAACCTCGGTTATGGCTACATCGGCATGAACGCGGACACCGTCCTCGTTGGCACCGATCCGGCGAGCGCAGAGTCCAAAGACCTGCGCAAGGCAATTGCCACCGTTCTGTCTGTCTACCGCGACGCGGCTTACGACAGCTACTATGGCGAAGCTGCTTCCGTCATCAACTACCCGATCTCCAACACTTCCTGGGCTGCCCCGCAGGCAACCGACGAGGGTTATAAGGTTGCGTTCTCCACGGATGTGGACGGCAACGCG
>JBDKRF010000373.1:0-2665 GCA_039683525.1 Clostridiaceae bacterium | reverse complement strand
ATGTTTGAGAAATGTTTGCAGCTGAATTGCACTTTACAGCATATTCCCAGCGCACCTTGCTGCGGTTTTTTTCATGGGTAGGTGGGTATCCGGCTACAACCTCCCCAACAAGCACATGGTCAATCATGAGCCCGCCTTTCTCTTCTTCTTCTTCGCTGTTCGTCCGCTGTTTGCCGCAGCAGCTCCCTTGGCCCCCGGTGCGTTTTCAGTGGTCGTCTTTTCGGTTTCACCGTTCTCTTCAGATGACTTGAACACCGTGTTCAGCTTTTTCTGGTTCGATTTAATGATTTCTCTGGTAGCCTTCATATCAATTTCTTCAGCCACCTCGTAGGTTTTTTTCTCTGCTACGTTTCCAAACATCTTATCGACATCGACAGATGTGGGGTTTCTGAGGAAATTTATGACACTGCCGTGGCTCATAGGGACGAGACCATCCTCTGATTGCAAACACAAACGAGATAGAGATACTGTCGTTTGGCTCACGATACGCCCGCTTTCGTCCACCGCAATGCGCTGGCTGAATCCTTCGCAGTGACCCACATATTCGCCGAACTTGATGTTCACGCCGCATGCCAACGGGTAGTCTGCGTCCTTCACCAGTAGTTGACAGGATGGAAACAAATAATCAGTTCCGAACCACTGAATTTGCTTTTTTGCCAGTTCCGCAAACCAGTCGAAGTGAGTGTCTGCTTTTTTGTAGATGCTCTTCACATCTTCTGCGACTGCTTCTATATCGGCATCCGTCGTGATTTTGATTTCTGTTTTTCCAGCCTCGGTCGCGTCGTCCTTCATGAATATGTCGCGAATCGTTAGGCGCGATTTTCTTTGTGTGCCGAACCGTTTTTGGCTTTCTGTCAATACGGTAGTACCGAAATACATGAGAGCCGCTGTGGATGCCGACTTCGCCCAGCTTCCATCTGCAGGAGCCATTTCAATCAGGTTTGCCGTGTTGTGTATACCCTGCTTGATATTTACGCGAAGAATCCTGGAAAGAGGAATGTCGATTTGCGGCAAATCATCGTAATACGTCCACGGAAACTTTGCCTTCACTTTGCCGTTCAGTACCTCGTCAGCAAGCTTGAGCGTATAGGGAATGTCTCGAACCACGAACACGGGTTTCGCGACGAACTTTCCTCCTGTGCCAACGTCATACCAAAGGTCAGCAAAGAGCTCCACGCCGCCTCCGCCTGCAACCTGATTGGCTACAATTTCAAAAAGCGATCCCCCTGATGTGAAATACTCCAAAGCTGTGGGAGCAATAGGGCGCTTTGCGTTGTCATCAAACTTCACCCCCTTCCCAAAATAGGAATCACTGGTCGAAGTCGATGGCAGCTTTGACTCCTGCCAATCCTGCACGCCAGACAACAATTTCATGAAACCATCTGCCCAAGCTGTTTCTGGCTTCAACCGCTGGTTCGGGAAAAGCATCTTCAGCATGTTTTTCGGCACGGTCGGCAACCGAGCGGTGACGTTTGAGAAAAGAGTCAGATCGTCGACATTCACATTGACTGCCTTCAGCAGTGACTCTTGATCTGTTTGCAGGCCACCCACCCAGGCCAATGTCAGCGCTGGTTGCTGAAAAACATTGGTCATGCTGGTGCCGATCTTCTGGATAATCTCTGATCTTTGCGTATCTGTTTTGTCGCCCTTGGTAAGGCTATTAGAGATAAATGATTGCTTGCTGTTGGCTTCTTTTGCGACCGGATGATACCGCAATGGACAATGAAGAACATGGCACCATTCTCTAACCGTCATGGTGATGCGCCGCGACAGCCTTCCTGACACCTCAGCTGCGTATGCTGCGCTAATTTCATAAATCTGCCCAATAAACCTGATGACACCTCGGCTCAGAATTGATTCCATGTCGGTGATGGGCGATACATGCGAAGTGGCTAATACACACCACGTTCCTACGGTTAGTTTGGTTTCGTCAGTAATATATCCGGTGTATTCAATCACCATGTTTCCGCCAATTCCCTTTTGGCGGTTGTATTGAATACCGGTTATTCCAGATATTTTGTTAGTTCCAGAAGCGTAAATAAGCGGGTCGATGTCCTCAGAGTTGTCAGACGCGTAGCTTTTATTTTCCAATGGATATGGATTTTTCCATGGAAAGAAAATCAACGCTGCGTGATAACTTGAGTGTTGTGAACGCGATTCCTTACTCATCCCTCACCCGGCTTTCCAAGGCTCTTGAACTCATATTCAGCGACAACCATCTCTCGCCAGTTTACAACTCTCACTTCCTGTGTTTTCCCAGACAGCACAGACTCAAGGCTGTTCAGCATTTCCTGCTGGAGAGAGGCTTGCAGCTTGTTAGTTTCGGACACCCATTTTTTGAACGCCTCTTCAGTAGCTCCCTCGGCTTTCCTGCCAGCGACGAGCTCTTTGGCCTTGTCTGCGGAAATTTCCATGCGGCCCTTGTCCGCATTCGTGAACTGGAACTTGCCGCTGCCAGCAGACCACATATCGATGTCTTTTTGGCCGATAGACTTGAATGACGTCCCCACGCCACCCGCCAAAAGAGCGCTTTGCGCCGCGACCTGTTTCTGGCGAATAATTGCCGCATCCTTAGCAGCCTGTTGCCCCTTCTTTTCCTGCGAGTCGAAGTCTCCCAGGTTTGGCAAATAACCCTGCAGTAGTTTCCTGTCTGCTTCATTAGAGA
>JBDKRF010000372.1:0-8942 GCA_039683525.1 Clostridiaceae bacterium | reverse complement strand
CAGTATCTCGCAGCCAACGCGGTTGATGCTCACGATGCGCCCCGAGCGGCTGACGATCAAGATGCCCTCGCTCGCGTTGAGAAAGAGGCTGCGATAGACATAGTCCGACCGCAGGTTGAGCAAGCGGTGCCGCATGATGGACATAAACATCGCAACGGCAAAGATCGCGACCGCGGAGTGCATGAGATACAGCTTTTCCTTGATATGAAACACCGTCGGCAGCAGATACTCCGATATCACGCTGATGACCAGAGCAAGCCCGATGCCGTAAAAAATATAATTCAACTGCGCGCGAAGCCTCTTGTCCTTCGTTAGAATAACCTGTCGCAACACGAGGAAAAGCGCGTAGAGTGCAGCCAGGCTGAAGGCGAGCGCCATCAGCGGCGCCACCACCGGATCAGTCAGCCGCCAGAACGTCGGGTCGGAATAGTCGATCGGGTAGAGATAGCGCACGACGACCGTAATTGTATTCAGCCCCAACGCCGCATAGAATTTCCAATCGATTCTGCGCTTGATCAAGCGATAGATGAAGTAAAGAAACGTGATGGAAAGATACATCATGCTCAGCCAATAAACGGTCTTTGTGCCAATCGTCACGACCGTTCCGTCGCTGAACTCATCGAGATTGTTGAGTACCATCCAAACCAGGATATTCGTTAAGAAGATCAAAAACGCCTGGTTGACTTTATCATGGCTGCGGTTGAGAAACACAAACGTCCAGATAAACATCATGACGCCGTAGATGGTGACAAGCGAAAGCAGCTGAAACATGTTGGTTTCTCCCATAGCGTGTTTCTAGAGTGTTCGATCGATTGCGAGCGTTTCCATATATAGTATCGGAAAATCCTATTTTACGCAATCTCACGCATAGTCTCCACGCGTGCTTTTTGCGGCGCAATCTTATCGCGCCGGTTACCCTCATGTCAAGTTTTCGCAAAGAAACGCATCGCTTCTTGTTTCACAATCGATCATAGTTTGATTTTTCTCTGATACGCGCACGCAGCAACCGGAAAAAAATCCCGTACCTACGGCGTTTTTTCCAAAATTGCGCTTCATCAGGATTTTACTCCAAGGCAAGCGCGGCCTAAACAATGGATTGGTACAATGCGAGCGTAAGTAACATACAGAAGAAAATATCGAGAGGAGATTCCCAAATGAAACGCAACCGCATTCTCCCCATCCTGCTCGCGGCCATGCTACTCATCGCCGCAATCCCCTTCGGCATCGCTGCCGCAGCAAGTGAAACCGCAGAAGCGCCCCGCGCCGGTGCAACCGTTGCCGTGCGCAGCGAAGGCGAAGCCAGCGTCACCGCGCCGAAGTACGTGTTCCTCTTCATCGGCGACGGCATGACCTATCCGCAGTTTCAGACGGCCTCGGCCTACCTGAGCATCAACGCGGATAAGGACACTATCCTCACCACAAACGAAATGCTCAACTTCATGAAATTCCCCGTGTCCGGCTCCGCAACCACCTATGATTCCTCCTCGTTCTGCCCGGACTCCGCCTCCACTGCGACCTCCATCGCCAGCGGTCACAAGACCTACAGCGGCGTGCTGAACATGAACGAAGCGAAGAACAAGACCTATACGACCATTGCCGAAGCGCTCAAAGCGGATAAAGGCTACAGGATCGGCATCATCTCCAGCGTGAACATCAACCACGCCACGCCCGCCGCGTTTTACGCGCACCAGGCGAGCCGCAATAACTACTACGAAATCGGTCTTGAGCTGATCGACAGCGGATTTGATTATTTCGCGGGCGGCGCACTCCTCAAGCCCACCGGCGACAAGAGCGAAAATCCCCAGACCGACCTGTATGAACTCGCGACTGCAGGCGGCTACAAGGTCGTCAAGACGCAGGCCGAAGCGCAGGCACTCACCGCCGACGCCGGCAAAGCCATCGTCATTGCGGAAGACCTTGCGGACAGCAACTCCATGAGCTATGAAATCGACCGCGCGGGAACCGCCTGGTCGCTCAAGGATTATGTGCAACAGGGCATCACGATGCTCGATAACGACAACGGCTTCTTCATGATGGTAGAAGGCGGAAAGATCGACTGGGCCTGCCACGCCAACGACGCAGGCAGCACCATTCAGGACACGATCGCCCTTGCAAACGCCGTGCAGGTTGCCATCGACTTTGCGGCGCAGCATCCCGATGAGACACTGATCCTCGTCACGGGCGACCACGAGACCGGCGGACTTTCCATCGGCTTTGCGGGAACCAACTACAACACCTACCTCAAGAACATCAACTCCCAGACGATCTCCTACGCCAAGTACGACGCGGACTATGTCGCCAAGTATGTTGAGAGCAAGACCCCGTTTGCGGATGCGATGAAGGACGTTGCCGCGCTCTTCGGTCTCGTAATGCCGGATCAGGCGGATGCCGCAGCCAACAAGACGCTGGTGCTCACGGACTACGAAGTTACCGAACTCAAGAAGGCCTATGACCTGACGCTCAAGGGCGGCTTCGGTACCGACGCTGACGGCAAATCGCTCCAGACGCAGGAAGAGTATGTGCAATACGGCACCTACACGCCGTTCTCCGTCACGGTCACGCACCTGCTCAACAATAAGTCCGGCATCAACTTTGCCTCCTACTCCCATACGGGTCTTCCTGCCGCGGTCTATGCCAGCGGTGTGGGTCAGGATCTGTTCGTCGGTGGCTACGACAACACGGATATCTACAACAAGATGGCGCAGCTACTCGGCCTCAACTAACCTCCTGCAACGGAACCAAACAGCAGCGGCGCCCGCCTATCCGGCGGGCGTCAGCGCCGTCTTGAACGGCACTCAAACCCTCGTCCCACCGATCCGGCAAGCATGCAGCGAAATTCAGGAAACCGAGGAAAACATCATTGGAACACATCAAAGCAAAACGCACCTGGCTCTCCGCGATCCTCTGCCTCGTGCTCATCATAGCGCTCCTGCTGCTACCAACCGGCTATGAGAGCGCGGGCGCAAGCGATATTGACGGCTCCGACCGTCTCCGCGCGCGCGTCGTCTCCGTTGACGACAGCACGATCAAGGACACGGGTCTCGTCCGCACCGGTGAACAGGTCTGCGAAATACAGATTCTGCAGGGCATCCACAAGGGCGAGACCCACCGCGCGTATAACATGCTCAACGGCTCGTTTGAGCAGGATAAGATCTATAAGGCGCGTGAAACCGCGCTCGTGCTGGTAAGCTATGACGATTCGGGCGAAGCGGTCGCCTCCGTCAGCATGATCGACCACTACCGCATCACGGGAGAACTCCTGCTGCTGCTCGCGTTTTTTGTAGGTCTTGTGCTGTTTGCGGGCTGGACGGGCGTGCGGGCCATGCTCTCGTTTATCCTTGCCGTGCTCTCCATTTGGAAGGTGCTTGTGCCCGCCTGCCTCAACGGCGTGAATCCGATCCTCGTCGGCGCGCTCATCACCGCCGTGCTGTGCGTCATGACCATAGGTCTTGTCTTCGGCTTCGACCGCCGCTGTCTCGCCGCCTGCACGGGATCGATCGCAGGCCTTGTCATCACGGCGGTACTCGGCGTATATTGCACCAACGCGTTTCATATTCACGGCGCGGTGATGTCGTTTTCCGAGAGCCTGCTTTACAGCGGATATGAGACCCTCAATCTCACGCAGATCTTTATGGCGAGCATCTTCATCGGCTCAAGCGGCGCCATGATGGACCTCGCGGTGGATATCGCAGCCTCCGTTCATGAGGTGGTTGAGCGCAGACCCGATCTGTCGCGCTTTGAGGCGATTCGATCCGGCGCACATGTCGGTCAGGCCGCGATGGGCACGCAGATCACGACGCTGCTATTGGCCTATTCCGGCAGCTACATCGCGCTGTTGATGGTTTTTATGGCGCAGGGCACGCCGATGATCAATGTGTTTAACTACAAATACGTTGCCTCGGAGATCATCCATACGCTGGTTGGCTCGCTGGGCATCATGACCGTTGCCCCGCTCACCGCGCTTGCGTCGGGCGTGTTTCTCGCCAAGACGAAAAACTCCTCGCTGCAACCGGAACCTTGAAGCAAAGACTACACGACTCTTCCCCAAAAAAATAAACGGCACGCCGGAGAGCCCGCGCGTGCCTCTTTTATTTTGTGTTAGATTTTGTAGACAACCTCAAAATCTTCGAAGATCACAGGCATGTCCTCTGTGAATTCATAGCCCATCTCTTTCCCATCTTCCGTAAAAAAGCGCCTGTGCCCCGCCTGCCAGGTTTCGAGGCACTCGTCCTCACCTTCCCGTGAGCAGATCTCAAACGTCATCTCGCGAAACGGAATCACCTGCACAGCACGGGTCTCAATCACGCAGCGCGGGTTTCCGTCCCAGTCCGTCACGATGGAAAGATTGCCCGACTTTGGCGCTTCTCCCGGCGCAAAGGCGTAGAGGCTACTCGCCGTCGCCCGCTTCTTGCCGGAGAGCACAAGCGCCAACAGCTCGTTTGCGGAGCGCTCGTTGAGGTCAAAATGAAAGCATTCCAGATAGGTCGTCTGTGCGCTTCTACCAGTACTCTTTAAAAATTCCTGCCAGAATTGTTCTATCGTCATGCTCGTTCCTCCCGATCGATTGTAAGCCTGCGCACCGTCATGCATCCTGAGAATCATCCTATCAGAGGACGTCGCACAAAGCAATCCGGCAGCGCCGCATATTCTTACCGTGACTAGGTTACGGTTGCCGCAGCCGAAATGGACTATTCTTAAAGAAATAAGTTTTGTGTAGAGGTGTTCACTTGAGTAACAGTATTTGGAGTCAGATGTTCGGCGGTGAGCCGGAAGAGAAGAAGCCCGTCAGCGCGGACGCGATCATCCGCATCAACGCAGCCCGTTGCCCGCAGAATCACCCGTGCCCTTCCGTTCGCGTTTGCCCCGTAGAGGCGCTCACGCAGTCGGGCTACCGCGCACCGAAAGCGGACATGGATAAATGCATCAAGTGCGGCAAGTGCGTGCGCTATTGTCCGATGGGCGCAATCTCACTGGGCTAAACGCAGCAACTACCTAAGATTTCGGAGGGTTCCTATGAAAAAGATCATCTCATTTTTCACGATCGTATTATCGTTTTTGACGCTTTCCGCATGCGCTGCTCCCGCAGCAGTTGCCGAGACGCCCGCGCCCACAGCAACCCCTGCCGCGGAGTATAAGAAGATCTCCGCCGCGGACGCAAAAGCGCGCATGGACAGCGGTGATACCATCATTATTCTCGACGTGCGCACGCAGGAAGAATACGACGCAGGGCATATCGCGAGCGCAATCCTCGTGCCCAACGAGACCATCATCGACAAGCAGCCGGAGCTCTTGCCCGACCTTAACGCGGAGATTCTCGTCTACTGCCGCAGCGGCAACCGCAGCGCACAGGCGGCCAACAAGCTCATCGCCATCGGTTACACCAACGTGGTGGATTTCGGCGGCATCATCGACTGGCCTTACGACGTCGTTACGGATTAAAGAAGTTTTCAATCTTCATCCCCAGAGTCGCACCCCCATGTTGTTCCTATCTCGCGAAAAACCGCCCAAGTGATTGGACGGTTTTTTGTTGCATGTACGGAAGAAGAGGAAAAATAAAGAAATTTATTTTTATTTGGTGTTTCTCGCGAAAAACCGCCCAATATTTGGACGGTTTTTTGTTTGTCTCCACATTTCGGCTTTAGATCAGAAATTTGACGGTTATTTTTTTCGCTTTCTCTGAAAAACGACAGCCTCGATTAAATTTGTTCGCGTTTGATCGCGATTGGCAGCAGCCGGTTCGTCTCCTTGACATACCGGTCAAACCCTTCCTTATATCCCGCCATGCGGGTTTCCGCCATCGGAATACTGATGAAGAGAAACATCAGCGTGTTGGTGAGCGCGCCGATTCCCAAGAGCCAGAGATCGGGGCGCACCGAGAGCAGCACCGCGTAAACGCCCCACCACATCAGGATTTCACCCAGATAGTTCGGGTGCCGCGCATGCCGCCAGACGCCGCTGCGGATGATCTGACCGCGGTTTGCCGTGCGCTCCTGAAAGCGATGCAGCTGAATATCCGCGATGAGTTGCAATGTCGCCGCGCTCAGGCACAGCGCAAATCCGAGCAGCGTAAAGAGATTGACCCCGCCCGCTTGCACATAGTGCAGCGCGGGCAGCAGGCAGCCAAATACCACCAACGTGGGAAAGAGCATGATGCCGGCGAGGCTCACGAGCGGATACAGCGCACCCGACTTTTCCCGCAGCATGGTATAGCGCCAGTCCTGATGGTCGTAGCCTTTGAACGTGTACGCCCAGTTGCCGGTGAGGCGAACACCCCAATACGTCATACAAACGAGCAGCGCAATCGTACCCGCGTTCCACACACCGAAATCCGCCATGCACAGCGGCAGAACCACGATGGGCGCCACCGACCAATAGGGATCGTACACCGAGGCGTTGCCCAGAGGCAGGCTCACGGCGTAGACAAACACCGTCGCCGCAACGTCTGCCGCGAACACGCGAAACAGCACGCCGCCCGACACGCGGCGATAGACGAATAACGCCACCGCGAGCGCGAGGGCGTATACGATGATGGTAAATAAGAAACTGAGTTTCCTGCTTTGCTTCAAGAGAAATCCCCCCAGACTACTCCATGTTTATGCGCGCGCAATCGCCCGCTTGCTTGCCTCCACCACATGCGCCATCAGGACGGACGTGGTGACGGTGCCAACCCCGCCGGGCACGGGCGTGATTGCGCCCACGATCGGCTCGACAGCCGCAAAGTCCGCGTCACCCGTCATCTTGCCCGCTGCATCAAAGTTGATGCCGACATCCAGCACAACTTGACCTTCGGTTACATATTCCGCACCGATTACGCCCGCGCGACCCGCCGCAACGATCAAAACCTCCGCGCGCTTTGTCTCGGCGGGCATATCCTTCGTTTTCGTGTGGCAGATGGTCACGGTCGCGTTCTGCCCCAGCAGCATCATCGCGACGGGTTTGCCGATCACGAGGCTTCTCCCGATCACGACCGCGCGTTTACCCGCGGGATCGATTCCATAATGTTTCAGTATTTCGAGACAGGCCTGCGCCGTGCACGGCGGAAAGCCGCGCTTGATGCCCGCAAACACGCCCGCAAGGGAGCCTTCCGTGATGCCGTCGATGTCCTTCTCCGGCAAAAGCGCTTCCCGCGCGCGCAGATCGTCGATGTGCTTCGGCAGCGGGCGCAGCATCAGGCAGCCGTGGATTGTGTCATCCGCGTTGATCCGCGCGATCTCGGCAAGCAAGCTTTCCTGAGAGACCGTCTCCGGCAGCAGGATCTGCCTGATCGCGACGCCGACCGTCTCCGCGCGCTTGGTCGCGCCCCGCTCATAGGCGAGGTCGTCCGGCTTCTCACCCACGCGCAAAATCGCCAGCGTGGGTGTTACCCCGCGCGAAGCGAGGGCGGCGACGTCCGTTTTGATCGTTTCATTCAGCGCGGAGACGACCTCCGCACCCTTGAGCAGTTGCGCCATGCGTGTTCCTCCGTTTGTGTCCTTAAAACAGTCCGCTGATCTTGCCCGTCTCGTCCACGTCGATGCGCTCGGCGGCGGGCAACTTCGGTAAGCCTGGCATGGTCATAATGTCGCCCGTGAGCGCCACGATGAACCCCGCGCCCGCGCTGACCTTGAGCTGGCGCACGTTGAGCGTAAAACCACGCGGCGCGCCGAGCAGAGCCGCATTGTCCGAGAACGAGTACTGCGTCTTCGCCATGCAAACAGGCAAATTGCCAAAGCCGAGGTCGGTGAACTGCTTTGCCTGCTTCTTCGCCTCCGGGCTGAAGGTCACGCCGTCTCCGCGATAGACGCGCTTGACGATGGCCTCGATCTTCTGCTCGATGGAAAGATCCAGCGCGTAACTCTGCGTAAAATGGCTTTCGCCATCCGCGATGCAGCAGACCGCCTCCGCAAGCGCCGTTCCGCCTTCTCCGCCTTTTGCCCAGACTTCCGAGAGCGCGACGGGCACGTTCAGCGCGCGGCACTTCTCTTCCACCAGCGCGAGTTCCGCCGCGGTATCCGTCGGGAACGCGTTGATCGCGACCACGCAGGGCAGGCCGAACACGCTCTGGATATTCTCCACGTGCTGCAGGAGATTCGGCAAGCCCTTTTCCAGCGCGTCAAGGTTTTCGGTCGTGAGCTGGTCCTTAGGCGAGCCGCCGTGGTGCTTGAGTGCGCGCACGGTCGCGACCACGACCACCGCCGCGGGTTTAAGCCCCGACATGCGGCACTTGATGTCGATAAACTTCTCCGCGCCGAGATCCGCGCCGAAGCCCGCCTCGGTCACCGCATAGTCGCCGAGCTTGAGCGCCAGGCGCGTCGCGGTCAGCGAGTTGCAGCCGTGGGCGATGTTGGCAAAAGGGCCTCCGTGCACGAACGCGGGCGTATGCTCCAGCGTCTGCACAAGATTGGGTTTCAGCGCGTCTTTCAGCAGCGCCGCCATCGCGCCGGAAGCCTTCAGGTCGCCCGCCGTGACCGGCTTTTCGTCGTAGGTGTAGCCCACGATGATGCGGCTGAGGCGTGCCTTGAGGTCGGTGATGTCGGAGGCAAGGCACAGCACCGCCATGACCTCACTTGCGACCGTGATGTCGTAGCCATCCTCGCGCGGGGTGCCGTTGACACGCCCGCCGAGACCATCCACGATGAAACGCAGTTGGCGGTCGTTCATATCGACGCAGCGCTTCCACGTGATCCTGCGCGGGTCGATCGAAAGCGCATTGCCCTGATAGATGTGGTTATCCAGCATCGCCGCGAGCAGGTTGTTTGCCGCGCCGATGGCGTGAAAATCTCCCGTAAAGTGGAGGTTGAGGTCCTCCATGGGCACGACCTGCGCACGTCCGCCGCCGGCTGCCCCGCCCTTCATGCCGAACACGGGCCCAAGCGACGGCTCGCGAAGCGCAACCACCGCGCGCTTGCCGATCTTGCGAAGGCCGTCCGCGAGGCCCACCGTGGTCGTGGTCTTGCCTTCAC
>JBDKRF010000371.1:0-5396 GCA_039683525.1 Clostridiaceae bacterium | reverse complement strand
CCTGGGAATTCAGCCGGTTGTACGCATGTCCGGCGATTTGAAAGACACGCCCGGCGGCAAGTTGATCGGCCCAAACGGGGAGTATACGCTCACAAGCGGCGTCATCATCGCTCAGAACCACCTGCATGCGTCCAAGGAGGAAGCGTCATGGTATGGGCTGAAGGATGGCGACTCGATTAGTGTTCGTAAGCGCGGCTTAAGAACGGTTGTGTTTGAAAATGTGCTGGTACGCGCGGGGGATACGCATAGTCTGGAGCTTCATTTTGATACAGACGAAGCGAACGCGGCGTTGATCGGCAATGGCGATTTGCTGGAAGTTCTTCGGAGCTGGGAGATATGATAGACGAGGCGCAGTTAAGGGAAATTATTCGACGGGTGACCGGGCACGTGCTGGAGCGATTGATGGCGGAAGGACTCTTTCTGCCAGACCAGAACGGGGCGCTTGTTGTTGTGCCGAATTATAACCCTGAATCTGGGCTGCTCAACAAGTATCTCAAAAAACGTTTTGCATCGGGCGTCACATGCGCTTTGCTTGAACGCTCCGCAGGGCTCGATCCGGAGTTTCAGACGGTTTACGCAGCGCAGCGGGACGAGCAGCAAAGGCTTCTTTCCATGCTGAAGTTCTATGAGCACGTTGTGCTCGCCATGCCGTCACTGCAGCTGCTGCACCGGATCGCAAACGGCGAGGACAGCGGATTTACGGAGCAGCTTGTGCTGCGCGCAATTCTGCTGGAGAAAAAAGTGACGGTCGTGCTGGACTACCAGCCGCCCAAGTTTAAACGCGGCACCTTTTTTGAGAGCGTCGTGAGCGCTATTTCGGCGCTGAAGGATATGGGCGTGGAGATTGTCACACTTGTGCCGACGCTCAGACCTGCGGATCCTGACTGTGAGTTGGTGACGGAAGACAAGATACTGCAGGCGTATTTGTACGGAGACCGATCCATTCAGTGCGCAAAAGGGGCGATTGTGACCCCTTTGGCCAAGGATAAGGCAAACGAACTCGGCGTCACGATCGAAGGATAGGAGAACACCATGATTCTAGCGCGTGTAAGAGGAAATGTTGTCAGCACAAACAAAGCAGAAAAGCTGCTTGGTTTGAAGCTGCTGATCGTCGTTCCGATCGATATTGAGACCTTTCAGGAGAAAGGGCAGCCGCTCGTAGCCATCGACACAGTCGGGGCGGGCGAGAATGAGGTTGTCATGTGCGTTGGCGGCAGCTCCTCTCGGCAAACGGCGATTACGGACGGGAAACCCTCCGATCTGGCGATTATCGCGATCATCGACTCCGTCGAATTGCGCGGAGATATCGTCTTTCGAAAGTACGAGCAAAAGGAATAGCCGTTTACAACCGGAATACCGCAAAAGACCTCCGGAATTCCTTTCGCGTGTGATTTCGCAGGCAGCCGGAGCAGCATGATCAGGGAGAGATAAAAATGAGTTTATCGGATGAGCAGATTCGCAAAATAATCGAAGATACGGTCAAGCAGGTTTCCGGCATCGGCAGCGGCGCAAGCACCGCCCCGACATGCTGGCTCTGCGATGATCCGGAGAGCGCAATTCAAGCCGCGAAAGCTTCGCAGGAGCAGCTGATGAAGCTGTCCCTCGAAGAACGGGGCAGGTTGATCGAGGCCATGCGCAACGCAGCACGAGAGCAGGTCAACTATCTTTCCGAGCTCGCGCATACAGAGACGGGATACGGCAAGGTCGCAGACAAAATCAAGAAAAACCTTTTGGCGATCAATAAAACGCCGGGGATCGAAGATCTGCCGACGAGCGCTATGAGCGGCGACTTCGGGCTTACGATTGTGGAATGCGCTCCGTTCGGAGTCATCGGATCGATTACGCCATCCACGAACCCGACATCCAGCGTGATCAACAACTCCATCAGCATGATCGCAGCCGGAAACGCGATTGTTTACAATCCGCATCCCGCGGCGAAAAAAGCCTCGATCGAGACGATGCGCATCCTCAACGAAGCCATCGTAAAGGCGGGCGGCCCGCCCGCACTGATCTGCACGGTAAAAACCCCGACGCTGGAGACGGGTAAATACATCATGGAGCATCCGGACATTCCGCTTCTGTCCATCACTGGCGGCGAAGCGGTGGTAAAGGTTGCGATGAAGACGGGAAAGAAAGTCATCGCCGCGGGTCCTGGCAATCCGCCGGTCATCGTGGACGATACGGCGGACATCAAGAAAGCCGCGCAGGATATCGTGGAAGGGGCGAGTTTTGATAATAACGTGCTTTGTATCGCCGAGAAAGAGGTGTTCGCAATCTCGGAGATCGCGGAGCCGCTCATGCGCCATATGGAGTCAAACGGCGCGTATCGGCTGACCGGATCGGATATCGATAAGGTCGTTAAGACGGTCTTCTTACAAGAGAACGGCAAATACGTGGTCAACCGCAAATTTGTCGGACGTGACGCCACCTATATCGCCAAGGAAAGCGGCGTAAACTACACAGGAAATCCCCGGCTGCTGATTGCCAGCGTAGAGGAAAACCATCCGTTCGTCACGGTTGAGATGCTCATGCCGGTGCTTGGCGTCGTTCAGGTTTTCACAATCGAAGAAGCCATCGCAAAAGCAATCAAGGCGGAGAATGGCTGCAAGCATACTGCCATGATCCATTCGCAGAACGTGACGCACCTGACCATGGCGGCAAAAGCCCTGAACACGACGATTTTTGTTAAGAATGCGCCTTCCTATGCCGGACTCGGATTCAATGGCGAAGGGTTCACGACACTGACAATCGCAACGCCGACCGGCGAAGGATTGACAAGCGCAAGAACGTTTACCCGTTCGCGCAGGTGCGTGCTGTACGGCAACTTGAGGATCGTGTAACACGGAGGATGGAGCATGGGTGTTGTAGAACAAATCCGTGACGCAGGCGTCGTTGGCGCTGGCGGCGCGGGTTTCCCGACACATATCAAAGCGGGCGGCAAGGCGGAGATTGTTTTGGCAAACGGTGCCGAATGTGAACCGCTGCTGCGTGTTGACCGCCTGATGATGCAGCACTACCCGCAGCAGGTCGTTCGCGGTCTCAAGGCGAGCATGGAAGCGACCGGTGCGGATAGCGGCGTCATCTGCCTGAAAAAGAAATATCACGACGCGATCGACGCGCTGAAGCAGGCAATCTCCGGCGAACCGAAGATCCGTCTGTTTACGATGGAGAGCTATTATCCCGCGGGCGACGAGCAGCAGATGGTCTACGAGGTCACGGGCAAAGTCGTGCCGACCGGCGGTATACCGCTGGATGTCGGCGCCGTGGTCTGCAATGTCAGCACATTGATCAACGTTGCAAACGCATTGGATGGTCAGCCTGTAGTCGACAAGGTGGTCACCGTCGGCGGCGAGGTGAAGCGCCCGGTTACGCTAAAGGTGCCGATCGGGACGCCGATCCGGCTGCTGGTTGAAGCGGCACAGGGCCCGGCAAGCCTCGAAGGGTACACGATCATAATCGGCGGGCCTGCGACGGGTAAGCTATGCAACGATTTGGAAGAACCGATCACGAAGACGACCGGCGGAATACTGGTGTTTGCTTCCACGCACCCGCTGATTCAGAAGAAGACGGATCAAAAGGAAGTGGACTGGAAGCTGGCCAAGGCGGTCTGCTGCCAGTGTAACCTCTGCACGCAGATCTGTCCGCGCAACAACCTTGGCCTCGGCGTAGAGCCGCACAAGGCGATGCGCGCGGCGTTTATGTCCAACGGGAAGCTGCTTGGTGACTACAACGGAATCTTCTCCTGTTGTGACTGTGGTCTTTGCAGCTATTATGCCTGCAACTTCGGGCTCAGCCCGAGCCGCATGATGGCGCGCATGAAAGCGGGTCTGCGCCAGAACGGCGTGAAACCGGAGAAACGGATTCGTACCAGCGTATCGCAGAGCCTCGAATGCACCAAGGTGCCCACCAAACGGTTGATGTCCCGCATGGGAATCTTGCAGTATGATGTGGAAACCCCGCTGGACGAGCAGGGCGTTTCCGTTTCATATGTACAAATTCCGCTGAGCATGCATATCGGCGCACCGTCGCTCCCGGTTGTGAAATGCGGCGAGCAGGTGGCAAAAGGACAGTTGATCGCGGAGATTCCGGAAAAGAGCCTGGGAGCCAGGATTCACGCCAGCACCGCCGGAACCGTAACGAACATCACAAACAGTATGATAGAGATCTCTGCGCAGCAGCGGGATAAGGAGTAGGGTCTTGAACGCATTAGGCATGATTGAAACAAACAGCATTCCGGCAGGAATCGAAGCCGGGGATGCGATGCTCAAAGCGGCAGATGTCACGCTGGCTACTGCCCAGCCTGTTTGCGCCGGTAAATATATTGTGATCGTCTCCGGCGGCGTCGCGGCAGTGGAAGCCGCGGTCGCGGCGGGCGTTGCAACCGCGGCAGAAGTGCTGGTGGATAGCATCGTGATTCCGAACGTGCACGAACAGGTCATTCAGGCCATCGGCGCATGCTCGGAGGTGTTTTCAACCGGCGCGCTGGGATTGATCGAGACGTTTTCGCTGGCTTCCGCAGTGGTTTGCGCTGATACGGCGGTGAAAGCTGCGAATGTGAATCTCATTGAGATTCGCCTCGGCCGCGGGCTTGGCGGCAAGTCGTTTATCACGATGATCGGTGAGGTTTCCGCGGTGCGCTTTGCAGTGGAGTCGGCGGAGCACCTCGAGGAAACAAAAGGAATGGTCGCGCGGACGGTGGTTATTCCGTCACCGCATCCGGATATTTTACAGGCGATCTTTTAACCGCAACGCATGAGCAAGGAGAAGAGTATGGAAAAACAAGCACTCGGTCTGGTGGAAACCAAGGGTCTCGTCGGCGCGATTGAAGCAGCGGACGCGATGGTGAAGGCTGCAAACGTGACATTGATCGGAAAAGAGAACATCGGGTCCGGTCTGGTCACGGTGATGGTTCGTGGTGATGTCGGTGCGGTTAAGGCTGCTGTCGAAGCAGGTTCAGCAGCCGCAAAGCGGGTCGGCGAGCTCGTCAGCGCGCATGTTATCCCCCGCCCGCACGACGAGGTGGAGACAATCCTTCCGCAGCAGAACGCCGCGGCGGAGATGCCGCAGGCGAAGAAAGCCGCGCCAAAGAAGTAAGCTTGGCGCTGACCGATCGAAGGGAGAACCATCATGTACACCGGAAAAGTAGTCGGTTCGGTCGTCTCTACGGTGAAGGACTCGAAACTGCAAGGCATTAAGCTGCTTGTGGTTCAGATGATCGAAAACGGAAAACCAACCAAACTGATCGTTGCTGCGGACCAGACCAGGCAGGCGGGTCAGGATGATTTTGTGTACCTGATTGGCTCGAAAGAAGCTTCGCTGATCTTTCGGGACGGGTTGGTTCCCGCGGATGCGGCAATCGTTGGATTTGTGGATCAATATAACGAATATATTTAACA
>JBDKRF010000370.1:0-2412 GCA_039683525.1 Clostridiaceae bacterium | reverse complement strand
TCTCTACACCAACCTTGGCTTTGCTCCGAACATCGCGATGATCGTCACCGGCGTTTATTTCGTCGGCTATATGCTCATGGCGATTCCGATCGGAATCATCGCGGACAAGGTGAATAAACCTGTTCTGTTCGCGGTTGGCTCCGGTGCTCTCATCGTCGGAGCAATCGGCATGCTGTTCTTTGCACGCACGCTGCCGACCGTCTGCGCGTTCATCCTCTGCATCGGCATGGCCGCGAGCATTCTGGACGTCATGACGATTCCTTACATTATGTCCTTTGCACCGGAGACGGGTACCAACACGGGTACGCTGTTCTCGGTCACGCTGATGGTGATCGTCTGCGTATCTCTCATCAGCGTCCCGCTGCTTGGCGCGGTGATCGACGCCGTCGGCAACTACGACAGCCTCTTCTTTAGCATGATCGTTACGGCTGCTCTGTCGTTGATCCCGATTTCGATCCTGTTCCGTGTCTCCAAACGGCTCAAGAAACCGGAAGCAACTCCGGCTATCGAAGAATAAAGAGTCGATACTGTCGGGTGTGAACGGGCGGCGGTCTCCGCCGCCCGTAGCCTCGCCCGGATTGAAAGGAAGAGGGAATATGCCTAATCTGAATACGTTTGCAAAGACAATTGTCGATTACTCCTGCTCAGTTCAGCCCGGGGAAAACGTGTTGATTCTTGCGGAGGGGCTGGAGGCAAAACCGCGGGTGCTGGAGCTGGTTCGTGAAATCTATCGCGCGGGCGCAAACCCGTTTTTTGATCTGCTGGATACGGATATCCAGAAGGCGTTCATCAGCGGGTGCAACGAGCGGCAGATGGAGGTGTACTCCGAGTTTTCCCTGCAAAAGCTCAAGCAGATGCAATCCTTGATCGTGATTTCCGCTCTGGAGTCGCCGGACAAGTATGCCGATATTCCGCTGCAACAGATGAGCCTGTTTTACAACTATTATATGCAACGCTGCTTCTATGCCTACGGCGTGATGAACACCAAGTGGATCTATCTCAAGTACCCGACAAAGGGCATGGCGAAGCTCTTTGGACAAAGTCAGGAGATATTTGAGGACTATTACTTCTCGGTTTGCACGCTGGATTACGGAAAACTCTCCATCGCAATGGATCAGCTCGTGGCGCTGTTTCAAAAGACGGATCGCGTCAGGATTGTATCAAAAGGCACTGACCTCTCGTTCTCCATTCGCGGGATCGCGGCGGAAAAATCCGACGGAAAAAACGGGCTGCCGGATGGCGAAGTGTTTACCGCTCCCGTGCGGGATTCCGCAAACGGCGTGATTCAGTTCAACTGCCCGCTGTATTTTCGAGGCCAGCTGCTGGAAGATATCCGGCTCGTATTCGAGAACGGAAAGGTTGTTGAAGCGAGCGCAAACGACACGGCGCGCCTGAATCAGATTCTCGATCTTGACGAAAACGCGCGCTATCTTGGCGAATTCGCACTTTCCGTCAACAACCGCATCACCAAGCCCATGAAGGATATTCTGTTCGACGAGAAGATCGGCGGCAGCCTGCATCTGGCGCTCGGTAACGCGTATATCACCACCGATAACGGCAATCATTCTAGCATTCATATGGACATCGTGCAGATTCAGCGGCCGGAGTTTGGCGGCGGTGAAGTATGGTTTGACGATGTGCTGATTCGCAAAGACGGCAAATTCGTCTTCGAAAGCTTGGCGGAGCTGGACGCGCTGCTTTAAGAGAGAATTCGAAAGGTTGATTCGATATGAGCAATCTAGAAAAACCGCGTGTGAAACGCTGCCTGACAAAAGAAGACGAAGAACGGATTGATCGTTTGTTTGCCGTATGGAACGAGGGCTTATGCCCCGGCGGGCAAGTGGGCGTTCGTTACCATGGCGAGGTTATTTATCAAAAGTGCTTTGGATACGCCAACCTCGAACACCGTATCCCGATTACGGACACGACGGTTTTCCATATTGCGTCCATGTCAAAGCAAATCACCGCGATGGCGGTTTTGCTGCTGCACGAGGACGGGAAACTCCATATCGACGACGATATCAGACTCTACCTAGCGGATATCGTCAATTTCTCCGAACCCGTGACAATACGGCAAATGATGAACAATACAAGCGGCATTCGGGATCAATTTTTCCTGCTGAATATGTGCGGCGTGCGCATTGAAGATACGATCACGCAAGCCGATACGCTGCGGATCATAGCCCAACAGCGCACTCTCAACTTCAAACCCGGTAGCATGTATTCCTACTCGAATTCGAACTACACCCTGATGGCAGAAATCGTAACTAGGGTATCGGGCATGAGCATGACAGAGTGGTGTAGAAAGAGAATCTTCGAACCTTTGGGGATGACGCGCACGGTCTTTCAGGAGAACTACTGGCAGGTGATTCCCGATCGGGCGGATTCGTATGAAAACGATGGATACAACGG
>JBDKRF010000369.1:0-2375 GCA_039683525.1 Clostridiaceae bacterium | reverse complement strand
CTCTTCGGCGCAGACCATCTCGACAGCGGTGAAATCTACATTAAAGGCAAGCAGGTCAAGATTAGCTCCCCCGTAGACGCGGTGAAGGCGGGCATCGGGTATCTCTCCGAAGACCGCAAGCAGTTCGGCCTTTGCATCGGGCTCTCCGTCAGCGACAACACTGTGCTGCCCGCGCTAGAGCAGTTCACGAAAGGCCTGTTCGTCAACGGCCGCGCGGTCTCCCGCGTGTCCGAAGAATACGTCAATAAGATCGGTGTGAAGACGCCATCCGTCGCCACGCTGATCAAGTCCCTCTCCGGCGGCAATAAGCAGAAGGTCGTCATCTCCAAGTGGCTCCTTCGCAACTGCGACATCCTGATCTTTGACGAGCCGACGCGCGGCATCGACGTCGGCGCGAAGAGCGAAATCTACAAGCTGATGAACCAGCTCGCAGCGCAGGGAAAGTCGATCATCATGATCTCCTCGGAACTGCCGGAGCTGCTGCGCATGAGCGACCGCATTGCGGTTATGTGTGAAGGCCGCCTCGTAGGCGAGCTTACGATTGAATCTGCGAGTCAGGAAAACATCATGTCCTACGCGACCATGCGGGAAATGGAGTAACACATATGGAATTGACGACAAAAAAGAAATGGAATCTGCAAGCGCTGCTCGCGCCCCTCGCGCTGGTGATCCTTTACGTATTCTTTTCGATCTTTGGCAATAACTTCTTCTCGGTGGACATGCTCAAAAACGTCCTCGAGTCGAGTTACTACATTGGTTTCATGGCGTTCGGCGTTACGTTCGTCATCATCACGGGCGGAATCGATCTTTCCATCGGCACCGTCATGATGTGCTCCGCGCTTGTGGGTGCCTTCGTGTTCAAGCAACACAACTGGCCGCTCTGGCTCGCGCTAATGCTCACCGTCGGCGTCGGCACCGCGTTTGGCTTTGTCAACGGCCTATTGGTGGCAAAGCTCAAGCTGCCGCCATTCATCGCAACACTCGGCACAATGATGATGTCCCAGGGCATCGGCTCCATCATCACCAAGGTGCAGTCCCAAACGTGGCCGACCGCAACCGCGGAGATCGGCGGCTGGTTTAAGAAGCTGTTTATCCGCAACACGTTCATGATGGGCAACACAAAGGTTTCGGGTTTCCCCGTCGGCGCGCTCTGGCTCATCGCGTTTTTCATCGTCGCGGCGCTGCTGCTGCATAAGACCAAGTTTGGCCGCTACACCTTCGCCATCGGTTCCAATGAAGAGGCAAGCCGCCTCTCCGGTATCGACGTAAGCAAATGGAAAGTGCTGATCTACACGGTCTGCGGATTGTTCGCGGGACTCGCCGGAATCTTCTACGCCGCGGCGTACACCACCATCACGCCCGGCACCGGCAACGGACAGGAGCTCAACGCAATCGCGGGCGTCGTCATCGGCGGCACGTCCATGAGCGGGGGAGCTGGCACCATGGTCGGCACGCTCATCGGCGTATTCATCATGAGCGTACTGAAAAACGGCCTCAGCTCCTGCGGCTTGCAGGCGCCCTGGCAAACGTTCTTTACCGGCGCCGTGGTCATCGGCGCGGTGCTCTTGGATATCCAGCGTACCAAGGCCGCAAACCGCGTGAAGAAGGGGTAAGTTTTAATTGCGGCTGCGCCGCAGGCTGAAAAAGAAAAGTGTTCGCGGTTTAACGTTTAAAGATCTCAAGTTCTTACTCGAAGGCTAACAGCAATCGTGCTGTGCTGAATAAAAAAGGAGGAACACTCATGAAGAAACTGATCGTTATCTTATTGACTCTCGGCATGGTGCTCAGCATGTTCGCATGCGCAGCCCCCGCCACGACCACAGAAGAGCCCGCTGCAGCGACGGAAGCCACCGAAGCGCCCGCGGCGGAAGCAACCGAAGCCACCACGGATGCCGCGCCGATGTACATCCCCGTTATGGCGAAGGGCTTCCAGCACCAGTTCTGGCAAGCGGTTAAGACCGGTGCCGAAGCAGCCGCGAAAGATCTCGGCGTTGAGATCTACTTTGATGGCCCCGCTTCTGAAACCGAAATCGACGCGCAGGTCAACATGGTGAAAAACGAGCTGGCGAAGAACCCGAAGGCGATCGCGCTGGCCGCTCTCTCCACCGATGCTGTCACCGAAATTCTCCAAGAGTGCGCTGACAAAGGCATTCCGGTCATCGGTTTTGACTCCGGCGTACCGAATGACAAGACCGGCGCTGTGAAGGCCACCGCCTCCACGAACAACGAGAACGCTGCCGCCATCGCGGCCACGAAATTCGGCGAGAACGCCGACCTCGTCGCCAAGATGCAGGCTGCCACCCCGGAAAGCCCCATCGTCATCGGCTGCCTGAGCCAGGACGCGGTCTCCGCATCCGTCACCGGCCGCACCACGG
>JBDKRF010000368.1:0-1868 GCA_039683525.1 Clostridiaceae bacterium | reverse complement strand
GACGTTCGAATAATGCTTCTTTACAGGTAAAACCTGTCCCCGGAAAGCATACGACAATGCCCGTTTTCATGGTCAGGCAGCTCCTTTTCCCCTATTTCTCGAACCTTTCTTTCCTTTGTTCCCTTTCTCTTGCTTTTTTTGAGTGTAACACGCTATTTTCCACAGCGCAAGCACCCATAAATACTGGAGATCGCGATTCTTCACTATGATTTTTATTATCCGAATCCGGCCTCCACCGAATCTGCTTTCTCGTTATGGCGAATCCTTTGCCCTCGTCGTGTTTTGTTGAAAAATCGATAGGCTTAACGCTTTGTTTACGTATACAAATATTATGAAATCCATTGACTTTTCGCATGCAATTTGGTTTAATTCCGTTTAGTGACTGTAAACCCAAAGTTTAGAGGTGATAGACCAAAATGGAGATCGGCGTCAAGATCAAGCAGCTGCGCCAACAGCGCGGGTTGACGCAGGAAGAGCTCGCCGCCCGCACAGAGCTGACCAAGGGATTCATCTCTCAGCTCGAGCGGGACCTGACCTCGCCCTCCATCGCCACGCTGATGGATATTCTCGAAGCGCTCGGCACGAACGTTGCCTCGTTCTTCCAGGAAACCGCCGAAGAACCGGTTTCCTACAGCGCGGACGATATGTTCGTGAAAGCGGAACCGGACGGCTACACGATTCAGTGGCTTGTGACGAACGCGCAAAAAAACGCGCTGGAACCGATCCTCGTCACGATTCCCGCCGGGGTCGACGGCGCGCCGGACGATCCGCACGAAGGAGAAGAATTCGGTTATGTGCTCAGCGGCAGCGTTACGCTTGTACTGGGCGATAAAAAGTACCGTGTCAAAAAAGGCGGAAGCTTCTATTTTCGCTCGACCCGAATGCACTACCTTTGCAATTCGGGGAAGTCCGAGGCGCGCGTCCTCTGGGTCAGTACGCCACCAAGTTTTTAGCGGAATTACAGCTTCAGCGTATCAAACCTGCGCCTGCATCAAAGGCATATGCCACGGATAAGGAGAAAGCATGAAGGACAAACATCTCATCGAGTTGATCGATGTTTCCAAGGCCTACGGCGGCGACGTGGCGCTCTCGCACGTGGACCTCTATATCAAGGACGGCGAATTCTTAACGCTGCTCGGACCGTCGGGATGCGGCAAAACGACCATGCTGCGGCTGATCGCCGGCTTCATTTTGCCGGACGACGGACGGATCGAAATGGACGGCGTGGATATCGCCAATACCCCGCCTTACCTTCGCAAGGTCAACACGGTTTTTCAGAAGTACGCGTTGTTTCCGCACCTGAACGTTTTCGATAACATTGCGTTCGGTCTCAAGATCCGCGGGATCGATAAGAACACCATTCATGAGAAAGTCGAGTCCATGCTGGAGCTCGTGAACCTCAAGGGCTACGGTGCTCGCTATGTCGAGCAGTTATCCGGCGGGCAGCAGCAGCGCGTCGCCATCGCGCGCGCACTGGTCAACGAACCGCAGGTTCTGTTGCTGGACGAACCGCTCGGCGCGCTCGACCTCAAGCTCCGCAAGGAAATGCAGGTCGAACTGAAGAACATGCAGCAGCGCCTCGGCATTACGTTTATCTACGTAACCCACGACCAGGAGGAAGCGCTTACCATGAGCGATACCATCGTGGTGCTCAAGGATGGCGTCATCCAGCAGATCGGCACCCCGACGGACGTTTACAATGAACCGAAGAATCCGTTCGTCGCCGATTTTATCGGAGAAAGCAACATCATACCCGGCATCATGCTGCAGGATTATAAAGTTCGTATGAACGGCGTCGTATACGATTGCGTGGATCAGGGGTTCGGCCGAAATACCGAGGTGGACGTCGTCGTGCGCCCCGAGGACAT
>JBDKRF010000367.1:0-5524 GCA_039683525.1 Clostridiaceae bacterium | reverse complement strand
GGCATCTGATGATCACCGAGACGCTCAAGACGCCGTTCTTCAACGACGAAGGGGATCTCTCAGGCCTGATCGGGATTAGCCGCGACATCACGGATCGCAAGAAAAAAGAAGAGAAGATTGAGTACCTCAGCATTCACGACGTGATGACCGGCCTTTATAGCCGCATGTATTTCGATACAGAGCTCTATCATCTGGATTCCACCAACGATCTTCCCTACTCTGTGATTACGGGCGACATCAATGCCCTCAAGCTCACCAACGATCTCTTTGGCCATAATGAGGGGGACAAGCTCATCATGGAGACCGCAAGGCTCCTGACGCTCAGCTGCGGTCAGGCGGTCATTGCGCGCACGGGCGGTGACGAGTTCTCCGTACTTCTACCAAAGACGGGCGAAGAGGAGACCATTCGCATCATAAGCCGGATCAATCAGGCGTTCGAAGAGAAGAAGGCGCAGATGCGCGATCAAAACTTTCTTCTGAGCATATCGCTCGGCCACGCGACAAAGACGCGGGAAGAGCAGACGATGAGCGAAATCTTGAAAATCGCGGAAGAGCACATGTATCGCCGTAAACTGCTGGAGCATCAGAGCATTCGCAGCACGTTGCTTTCCACGATCAAGGAACTGCTGTTCTCCAAGAGCAACGAAACGGTGGAGCACGCAGAGCGCATGGCGCAGCTCGCGCGCAGCCTTGGCGCGGAGCTCTCGCTCAACGAGGTCGATATCGTATCTCTGGAGCTCATGGCGACGCTGCACGATATCGGGAAAATCGGCATCAGCAACAACGTGCTGAGTAAACCCGACAAGCTCGACGAAATGGAGTGGACGGAGATCCGGCGGCATCCGGAGATCGGCTATCGCATCGCGTTGACGATTCCGGAGTTGCAGGGCATTGCGGGCTATATTCTGTGCCATCACGAACGCTGGGATGGAGCAGGATATCCCCAGGGAATCAAGGGGGAGGAAATCCCCTATATTTCGCGCATCGTATCGGTGATCGATGCGTTTGACGCGATGACCGAGGATCGCTCCTACCACAAAGGCATGACGAGCGAGAAGGCCGCTGAGGAGATCGTGCGTCATGCGGGGACGCAGTTTGACCCCGCGATTGCGCGCGTATTTGTCGAGCAAATCCTGCATATGCCGTTTGCACGAATAGAGGATCAACCGCATGCCACTGTGGCACGCACGGGAAAGGTAGACTGACCTATGCCGCTGGAGATCGTTCGAAACGATATCACGCAAATGCGTGTCGACGCCATTGTGAATGCGGCAAACGAGCGCCTGCTGATGGGCGGCGGTGTTTGCGGCGCAATCTTCACGGCAGCGGGACCGGAGAAACTCGCAAAAGCATGCGCAAAGGTCGGATTTTGCCCAACGGGCAGCGCCGTGATCACGCGCGGTTTTGCGTTACCCGCAAAATTCGTGATACACGCGGTGGGACCCGTCTGGCGGGGTGGAGCCGAAGGCGAAAAGGAACTGCTTGCCTCCTGCTATGACAGCGCACTTGCGTTGGCGCTGCGGCAGGGCTGCCGGAGTATCGCGTTTCCGCTGATCTCCTCCAGTATCTATGGTTTTCCGAAGGACGTTGCGCTCGAAATCGCAATGGCGCGCATCGGTGCGTTTTTACGCGAGCATGAGATGCACGTGACGCTGGTGGTGTTTGACCGCACGTCGTTTCAACTTGGCGAGCAGAGATACCGCTCCATACAGTCGTATATCGACGATCATTACGCCGTGGCTACCGCCGCGCTGTACGCGAGGCGGATGGAGGCGATGCCGTCTGCGGCAGCAAAGCCGCCGGAGCCTTGCGCAGCCAAGTATACACAGACGACCAAGCCTCCGCAGGCAAGTAAGCCGCAGGCGAGTTACCACGCGCCGGCGCCTTCCAATCAGAAGCTGGAGCAGATGCTGCAGCGCGCGGGCGAGAGCTTTACCCAGCGGTTGCTTCGGCTGATCGACGAGCGGGGGTTGACCGATCCGGAGGTGTACCAGCGCGCCAACCTCGACCGAAGACTGTTTTCGAAGATTCGATCCAACCGGGAGTACCGTCCCGCGAAGAACACCGCGCTCGCGCTCGCGATTGCGCTCCGGCTCAATCTGGACGAGACGGCGGATCTCCTGCGCCGCGCGGGGTATGCGCTCTCGCCGAGCTGCCGCGCCGACCTGATCGTAGAGTACTTTTTGCGCGAGGAGAACTATAACATCTTCGAAATCAACGAAGCCCTGTTTGCGTTTGACGAGAACCTTCTTGGCTCCTGACCACATACATTCACGAAAAGGCGCATTGCGCGCAAGCATCCGAATCAATTGTCGCTTCGTAAGCGACTTTTTTTTGCGCGTAATCTGCTATCGTTGAGTTATCGAAAACAACAAGAAGACGCAAGGAGGCAAACAGATGAAACAGGGAATGACGGAACTGGTGTTCATCCTCGACCGCTCCGGCTCGATGAGTGGCTTGGAGAGCGACACCATCGGCGGATTCAACGGACTTCTCAAAAAGCAGAAGCAGGAGAGCGGTGAGTGCATCGTGACCACGGTGCTGTTCGACGATAAGTATGAGTTGCTGCACGACCGCATCGCGCTGCCGCTGGTCGACAACATTTCAAGTAAGGAGTACTTCGTGCGCGGCAGCACGGCATTGCTGGACGCCATCGGCAGAACGCTGGATAAGACTCGTAACGCGCAGCAAAACACACGCGAGGAAGGGCGCGCAGAGAAGGTGCTGTTCGTCATCGTGACGGACGGCATGGAGAACGCAAGCCGCGAATACCGCATCGACCGCATCAAGGAGATGATTGAGCGGCAGACAAAGGAATTCGGCTGGGAGTTCCTCTTTCTCGGCGCGAATATGGACGCAATCTCCGTTGCGGCGGGGTTTGGTATCGCGCCTGATCGCGCGGTGACCTACCGTGCGGATGCCGCGGGTACCAAGCTGAACTATGATGTGGTGAGCGACACGGTGGCGTGTCTCCGCGCGGGCGCGCCGGTGTCAGCCAACTGGAAGAAGCGGATTGAGAAGGACGTCAAAGAACGGGAAAAGAAGCCGCAGTAAAGCGGGCGATCATTTACAAGCAACATCTATCAAAAAATGCACCGGCTGAAACAGCGCGGTGCATTCTGTTTTCTTCGGATAGAGTAAGAGTGAGCTACTTTCCAACCTTTTCCTGATTGATGATTCCGCCGAAAACGGTTCGGATGCAGATGCGCAGATCGAGCCACAGCGACCAATGCTCGATATACCAGATATCGTGTTTCACACGCCCTTCAATCGAGGTGTCCCCGCGATAGCCGTTGACCTGCGCCCAGCCGGTGATACCCGGGCGCACCAGATGCTTGAGCATATACAGCGGAATGGTCTCCTGAAACTGCTCTACATAATGCGGAACCTCAGGTCGCGGGCCGATGAGGCTCATGTCGCCTTTCAGCACGTTGAAAAACTGGGGCAGCTCGTCGATGCTGGTCTTTCGCATCAGGCTGCCAAAGCGCGTTTTGCGCGGGTCGTCGGATTTCGTCCAGCCGGTGTTCTCCTGTGCATTGACGCGCATGGAGCGGAACTTGTACATCTGAAACAGGCGTTTGTTTTTCCCAACACGCGTCTGCTTGAAAATGATCGGGCCGGGGCTTGAAAGCAGCGTTCCAACCACGGCAAAGAGCATGACGGGGCTGGTTAGGATGATGAGGATCAGCGAAGACACGATGTCAAACAACCGCTTGACGACCGCGTTTCCCGGGAAATCGAGCGGAGTCGTGCGAAGGTTGAGCAGTTTGCAATCTCCAAGCGTTTGAATCGTGGTGCTGGATGGAATGTAGTCATTGTAATACGGAATGATGGAGATCTTCGTGCCGTATTTTTCGGTTGCTGCAATGATCTGCGGCAGCAGCATCGATTGTTCCAGTTCCAGCGCGACCACGACCTCGTCGAGACCGACGTTGGAGAGCACCTCGCTGCCGACATCCGCCCATTCACCCAACCAGGGCAGTTGATCCAAGCTGTTTTTCTTTCCGATGAAGCCGTCGATCGTATAACCAAACTGCGGAGCAGAGAAGATGGTCTGCATATATTTTTGCGCAAGTGCGCCGCTGCCGATCAAAACGACGTGCTTGAGGTTATAACCCTTGGCACGATAGCGGGAGAGCACCTCGCGCACGAGCATGCGCTTCGTCAGCACCAATGCGCTTGCGAGCACGTAATAGAGCGTGAGCGCCGCACGTGAAAAATCGGTCAAGCGGAACAGGTATAACAACGCGCCGCCGCCGAGTACGACCACCGCGTTGACAATAAGCACCCACTTGATGTCAAATTGAAACGACTTGCCGCGGACAGAGTCGTACAGCTTTGCGAGCTGATACCCAAACACGCTTGCGAGCGCAAAGATCAGCGAAAACAGGAGGAGGTTATTTGGGTGCAGCGCAATGTTTTGCGGATCGTTCCGGACGACGAGCAGCCAGAAACAGGTCGCACCATAATAGGAAACACCTACTATGATAAAATCGATCAACCGATTGATTTGATTGAGGATCCGCTGCCATCTTTTGATCATGTTGCACCCTTGTTTCTTTCAAGCTTAGAAGAACATACCGATCGATCTGGTGGAATCAGTGATACGCTCTTGCATTTCACAAAATCATCTTACGCAATCATTGGTAGTTCGTCAACCACACAGCGAGAAAAACTCCTAGGTTGAAACTGTAGGATACGCATTTATATCGTCCATTTGTTCATCTATGGAAGGATGATATTTACAAAGCACAATGCTTAAGGCATGATGATTAAAAGTGATAAACTGTTGAGAACCATCCTGATTATATTCGTTTTGTTGACTAACGGCGCAATAGTACCACTCGACGAAGCAACTACAATGATTCTTTCGGGTAAAAAGTTTCATTCAATGGGAGGGTTTTTTAATGCGTATCAAGCATGGTCTTGCCTTTCGTATGCTTGCACTGGGATTACTGCTTTCACTGCTATTATGCGGCTGTGTGCCGGCGGTTCAACCGGCCGACACCATGACGCCGGATCCGGAACCGACGGATATACCGATCGAACTGCAAACGATTGAACCCACGACCGTGCCGGAGGAAACACCCGCGCCGGAAGCGACGGCAGCGCCGGAAGACACCACGGTGCCGGCGACGACCGCGGAGCCGGAACCCACGGAAGTGCCCGTGGTGGATTACGTCATTGCGAAAGGATCGGTGCATAGTTCCAAGCTCAACATGCGCTCCGGTCCCGATACGACCTATAAAGTAATCGACACACTCTACCGCGAAGCGCGGTTGCTCATCTTTGCCGCGAATGGATATTGGCTTAAGGTTGAATCTGTTGATTCCGGCAAAATCGGCTATGTCTACGGTAAATACGTAGGTCTTGACGGCGCAAGCTTCTCCGGCTACGGATTCGGCTTGACGCTCGACGATGCGGAGCTCTATGCTGAGCCCTCACGTGAGAGCGACGTAACCGGCATCGTGCCGCACGGCTCAGCCGTGACCATCCTCTATTCGGACAAAGTCACGGGTTACTA
>JBDKRF010000366.1:0-21489 GCA_039683525.1 Clostridiaceae bacterium | reverse complement strand
AACTCGGCGACAAAGGCGCGCTGCGGATCGCAGGCATATACGCCATTGCGCCGACCCTGAGGTTTGTGTCCGGCGCGTGGGGTCAGATTGACTCCGTGCTGGCACTGCTCATCGTGCTCGTGATCCTGCTGCTGCAAAAGGACAAGCGCATATTGGCAGGTGCCGTCTACGGACTCGCGATCTTGATGAAACCACAGGCGCTGATGTTCGGACCGGTGCTCGCCGTGGCGTTCATATTGGACATCATCGATCACCGCGAAGCATGGCTCGTAAAGCTTGGGGATACCGTGTTTGCGGTGCTCGCCGCTCTTGCCGTCATCTTTGTGCTGGCGCTGCCGTTCCAGGGAAGTCAGGGCCCGCTCTGGCTGATCGATAAATACAGCTCCACCGCATCGTCTTACCACTATGTTTCCATCGAAGCGTTCAACTTCGGTTCATTGTTCGGTTGGAACTGGAAGACCGCGGACACGCTGTTCCTGGGCATTCCTTACTATAAATTTGGCATGGGCATGATCATCCTCTCCACGCTGTTCTCTTCCGTACTGTATTACTTCGGAAGAAAGCGGAGCCGCGGAGCGCTGTTTCTCGCGTCCGGACTTGTGGTGTTGCTGATCTTTACCTTCGGACACTACATGCACGAACGCTATATGCTGCCCGCGCTGCTGCTGATCCTCGTTGCGTATCTCTATTATGGAGATCGACGGCTCCTTGCCGCGTTCGGCGGGCTTACCATGACGTCGCTTTTGAACGCAACCTGTGCCTATTATGTGGTCAATCATCAGGATGCGCGCGGAACGGTCTATAACGTCATCACGTTCATCGGCTCGTTGGCTACGGTACTGCTCGCGATCTACCTCTGCGTTGTTGCGTTCCAAATCCTTGTGCAAGGCAGAATGCTGGAACCGCTCGTACAGGAGAAGATTCCGCAAAAGCGTATGCCGCGCCGGATATCGCTTCTGCCTACGGTACCGACGGACAATAAGCTGCATTACACCAAGCGCGACATGCTTTTTGTGCTTTGCATCACGCTGGTCTACGGCGTGGTTGCCTTGACCAACCTTGGCTCGACGAAAGTGCCGCAAACGTTCTGGTACAGCAATCAGGCGGGCGAGAGCGTCACGGTGAAGTTCAACGCGGTGGAGCATGTTTCTGCCTATAGTGTCTACGGCAATATTGACGACGACGGAACGCTACTGATCGCCACACCGGATGGCCACGAGGAGATCTTCGACCAGACGTATGACGACATGTTCCGCTGGAAGAAGGTCGAGACCAACTTCGTGACCGATACTGTGACCCTGTCGCTCTATTCCGGCTCGCTCAAACTCAACGAGATCGCGTTTTTCGACGAAAACGGAAAGCAGATTCCGCTGATGGTGACCGGAGCTACCGGAACGCAGGGGAATCTCTTCGATGAGCAGAACGCCGTGGACGCGACGCCTAGCTATTTCAACGGTATGTATTTTGACGAGCTGTATCATGCGCGCACGGCTTACGAAAACCTGCACAACCTCACACCCTACGAAAACTCGCATCCGCCGCTGGGCAAGATTTTCATCATGCTCGGCGTGTGGGCCTTTGGCATGACGCCGTTTGGCTGGCGCGTGGTCGGCGCGCTGTTCGGCATTGGCATGCTGCCGGTTCTCTACGCCTTTGGTAAGCGGCTCTTCAAAAACTCCAACTACGCGCTGGTTTTAACCACGCTGTTTGCGTTTGACTTCATGCACTTTACGCAGACACGAATCGCGACCATCGACGTTTATTCCGTCTTCTTCATCCTGCTGATGTACTATTACATGTATCAGTACATCACGATGAATTTCTTTGTCGACGGACTGAAAAAGACGCTCAAACCGCTCGCGCTCTCCGGCCTGTTCTTCGGCATCGGCGCCGCCTGCAAGTGGACGAGCATCTACGCGGGGGCAGGGCTCGCCGTGCTGTTGGCGGGTTCGCTGATCGCGCGCTATCTGGATTATCGTCAGGTTAACGCGCGGGATAACGACGCGGATAAAGCGCGCGTGGAGGACTTCTGGCAACTTACCTTCAAGACGCTGCTTTGGTGCCTGCTGTTCTTCATCGTGATTCCGTTTACGATCTATTTTGCGTCGTATACGCCGTACTTCATCTATGAGTCAAGCCAGACGGCGGGGTATGGCCTCAAAGACATGTTCGGAACGTTTGAGCACTATCAGCAGTTCATGTATCACTATCACTCAACGCTGGTCGCCACGCATCCGTATCAGTCCAGCTGGTACTCCTGGCCATTCACAATCAAGCCGATGTGGTACTACTTCAACAGCTACGTTGCGCCGGATCAGGTATCGACCCTCAGCGCCTCGGGTAACCCCGCCGTATGGTGGGTGTCCTCCATCGGTGCGGTCGCGCTGCTTTGGGCGCGGTTGAGCAAGCGGATCGCGCCGGATCGCGCCATGCAGATCTTCTGCGTCGGTATCCTCGCAAACTTCCTGCCCTGGGTGCTGGTGACGCGCTGTACGTTTATCTATCACTTCTTTGCGACGGTGCCGTTTATCCAGATGGCGACGGTCTACGCGCTGCAAAAGCTGGAGCAACGTTACCCGGAGGCGAACTTCATCAAGTGGTTCTGGGTTGGTTTTGCGATCTTGTTCTTTGTGCTGCTCTATCCCGGCCTCTCCGGCCTCGCGGTTCCGGCACAGTGGGCCGCATTCCTTTCCAAACTGCCCGGAGGGAAACTGATGTATGGCGCGTAACGAGGAGACGAGAAAAACGCTTTGGCAGATGGCGAAGTTTGCCATTGTGGGTGTTTTGAATACGTTGGTCGACTTTGCGGTGTTTCAAACGCTGAATCTCACCCTGGGCTGGGTGTATGCGGCGCAGGTGCTGGGTTATACCGCTGGCGTGATCAACAGCTATCATTGGAACAGCAACTGGACGTTTCGCGAGCAGCGGACGCGCTCGCTTCGCGAGATCGCGCTGTTTCTGCTGGTCAACGTTGCGTCCCTTGGCGTTTCGCTCGGCATGATCTGGCTTTGCCGCGAGGCGTTTGGCATCACCAACGAATGGGTTGCGAGCTGGATGCCGAAGCTACTATCGGGCTTCATCAAGGGGGACACGATTAGCAAACTCATCGCAACCGCGGTCGCCATCGTGGTGAACTACGTCGGCAACCGCCTGTTCGTGTTCAAAAGCAAACCGCAACCAGCGAAAGAGACCACGCAAGTATAAAAATCATATCGCATTTTGTCGAAAAAGCGCCGCACAAGCCGGCGCTTTTCGTGTATACTAAGCATAACCGTAAAAAACGGAAATGCCGGAGAGGAAAGACAGCAACACCATGCTTTCTCGCATCAAGAGCCACGGACTCAATGGAATTGGCGGCTACGCCGTACAGGTGGAGACGGATATCGCAAACGGACTGCCCGGCTTTGAAATCGTAGGACTGCCGGACGCCGCCGTGAAGGAATCACGCGAGCGCGTGCGCGCCGCAATCAAGAACGCGGGCTATATCTTTCCCGCCGCGCGGATCACGGTCAACCTTGCACCCGCGGATATGCGAAAAGAAGGCGCGGTATACGACCTGCCCGTCGCACTCTCCATCCTCGCCGCATCCGGTCAGCTTGGCGCGCATACGAATCCGTCGTTCGTCGCGTTTGGCGAGCTGGGTTTAGACGGCGGCGTTCGCCCGATCGCGGGCGTGCTGCCGATGGTGATCGACGCGTTTTCCAAAGGAGAGACGGTCTTCGCTGTGCCGGAGGGCAACGCGGAAGAGGCGGCGTATGTTGAGGGGATTCAGGTTTTGCCCGTTGCGACACTTGCGCAGCTTTGCGATCACGTGCGTGGTACTGCGGTGATTGCGCCGCGGCCAACCGAGCGCTGGCAGGGGTATGAGCAGCGCTACGGCACCGACTTCAGTGAGATCAAAGGCCAGCAGGGCGCAAAGAGAGCGGCAGAGATCGCCGTTGCGGGAGGGCACAATATTCTGCTCATCGGTACGCCCGGCGCGGGCAAGACCATGCTTGCGCGCGCGATTCCGTCAATTTTGCCACAACTAACCTATGAAGAATCGCTGGAGATTACGAAGATACACTCGATCACGGGCGCGACAAAAGGTCGCGGCATGGTTCGGGAGCGTCCGTTTCGCGCACCGCATCACGGCGCGTCCAGCGCGGCGCTCGTCGGCGGCGGAAAAAGCGCCATGCCGGGGGAAATCAGCCTTGCGCACTACGGCGTGCTATTCCTCGACGAGCTACCGGAGTTTCAGCACAATGTGCTGGAGGCGCTGCGCCAGCCGCTGGAGGATGGCTTCATCACCGTGAGCAGAGCTGCGGCAACCGCGACGTATCCGGCGGAGTTTGTGCTCGTCGCCGCGATGAACCCGTGCCCTTGCGGCAATTTTGGCTCCAAGATTCATCCTTGCCGATGCGCAAAGAGCCAGATTGAGCGCTATCGCGGACGCATCAGCGGGCCACTCATGGATCGCATCGATATCCAGATTGAAATGCCGGAGGTAGGGTATCTAGAGCTTGCCGAAAAAGCGGCTGGCGAACCTTCCGGCATCATCCGCGCGCGGGTGGAGGCTGCGCGGGAGCGGCAGAGGAAGCGCTTTGCCGCGGACGGCATCCTTGTCAACGCCCAGATGAACGCAAAGCTTATCAAACGCTATTGTGCGCCTGACCCTGCGAGCGAACAGTTGCTTGCGCGGGCGTATGCGGAGCTGAAGCTCTCCGCGCGTGCCTATCAGCGCATCTTGAAAGTCGCGCGGACGATTGCGGACGTCGAGGGAGAAGAACTGATCGCGCTTCGGCACTATGCGGAGGCGATTCAATATCGCAGCCTCGACCAGAGCGGAAGGGAAGCGTAACGCAATGACGCGGCAGATCACGGCGGAGGAAGAGGCGCGGCTCTGGCTGAACTATGGCACTGAGTATCGCGCAAAAACGTTTCAGCGAATTTTGGATCACTTCGGTTCGCTCGTAGCGGCAAGGGGCGCCTTTGCGGACGGCGACGAGGCGTTTTCCGCGTTGCCGGTGCCGATTCTCACGCGGTTAAACGAGGCAAATCAGGCGGAATTCATTGAACGGAAGCTCGAACAAATGGAGAAGAAGCACATTCGCTTCACCTATCCCGGTGACGACCGCTATCCGAAGCTGCTGGCGGAGATCGGCAATCCACCGAGCGTTCTTTATTATATCGGAAAAATCGAGCCTGATCCGGAGCTCTCCATCGCGATGGTCGGTTCCCGTCACCCGACGAAATATGGCATCGAGGTTGCCAAGCGATTCGGCTTTGAGCTTGCATCCGCGGGCGCGCTGGTGGTTTCCGGCAGGGCGGAGGGAATCGACGCCTGCGCGGCACGCGGCGCGATGGACGCGAAGAATGCCATCTGCCCGACGCTTGCGGTGCTAGGCTGCGGGGTGGATATCGTCTATCCACAGTCAAACGAGCGATTGTATGACGAAATCATCGAGCGCGGCGCGGTGGTATCGGAATTCCTGCCGGGTACGCGCGTGGAGCGGTATCATTTTCCGATTCGAAACCGCGTCATGAGCGGACTTGCGCACGGAACCCTCGTGGTCGAGGCTGCGGAGCGCAGCGGCACTTCCATCACCGCAGGATATGCCCACGATCAGGGCAGGGATGTGTTTGCCGTGCCCGGTCGCATCGGGGACGAGATGAGCGCAGGGCCCAACGGCATGATCGCGCGCGGCGAGGCAAAACCCGTTTTTTCGCCGGAGGACATCCTCGCGGAGTACTCCTGCCTGCATGTGGCGGCAGAGATGCTTCCGCCCGCGAATATCGTGTTGCTGTCTTCGCTCGGCGAGGATCAGCGCGCCATCTGCCGCCTGCTCAAGAGCGGGGAGATGAGTTTTGACGAGCTCATGGACGCTCTCGCGCTACCGATCGGAACGATGAATGCGTCGTTAACGGAACTACAGTTCTCCGGTATCGTGCAAGTGCTGCCGGGTAGACGCTATAGCATCGATACCAATCGAACGAAGTTAAAGGATATCTAATGCATTAAACAGTAATTATGATAAAAATAATAGTAATCGTGGCCTAACCAAATAAAAACGTATTTTACTCCGACTGATAGCCAATCCGCTAAAGGCGAGCGGATCGGAACGGCTTTTGATCGCTCTGCACAAGAGAGTATATAATAGAAGAAATTATTCTTACTGAAATCAAATCAACGATTCTATTCGTTTCAAACCGAACATTTGGGCGAGAATTTGGGTTGTATTACGCAATTTAAAATCATTTCATAATATTTATCTTGACAGAATACTATTAATTCGGAATAATGAAGCAGTTGCCGGACAAGAATGTACGTCTATTGCACGTATGCGCCTCAAGCGCGCGTTCCGGCGGGAGGAATACTATGCCAGAAACACTCGTCATCGTCGAGTCGCCCGCAAAGGCCAAGACGATCGGCAAATTCTTAGGAAATAAATACAAGGTAGTCGCGTCCAACGGACACGTGCGCGATCTGCCGAAGAGCCAGCTCGGCGTCAATATTGAGAACAACTTTGAGCCGAAGTACATCACCCTGCGCGGCAGAGGCGATGTATTGGAGCGCATTCGTAAAGAGGCGAAGACCGCCGAGAAAGTGTATCTCGCGACCGACCCTGACCGCGAAGGCGAAGCCATCAGCTGGCATCTGGCGCAGGTGCTTAAACTCGACGAGAAGAGCAAGTGCCGCATCGTGTTCAACGAGATCACGTCTACCGCCGTGAAGAATTCGATCAAGGGCGCGCGGCCGATCGACATGAGATTGGTTAACGCGCAGCAGGCGCGCAGAATCCTGGATCGACTGGTCGGCTACGAAATCAGCCCGATCCTCTGGAGAAAGGTTCGCAAGGGCCTCTCTGCCGGGCGCGTGCAGAGCGTTGCCACCCGCATCATTTGCGACCGGGAGAGTGAGATCCGCGAATTCGTGCCGGAAGAATACTGGAACATCACGGCAAAACTACGCGATATCGCCAATAAGAAGACCTTTGACGCGAAGTATTACGGTGAAAACGGAACCAGGCGCGACCTTTGCAACGAGGCAGACACGAAGGAAGTCCTCGCACGCATTCAGGATCAGATCTTTACCATCACCGAGGTGAAGGAAGGCGTCAAGTCGCGCCATCCCGCGCCGCCGTTTACGACCAGCAGCCTCCAACAGGAGGCCTCCCGCAAGCTCGGATTTACCACCAAGCGCACGATGATGATCGCCCAGCAGCTCTATGAGGGCATCGACATCGGCGGGAAAGGCTCGACCGGCTTGATCTCCTATATCCGTACGGACTCCGTCCGTATCGCGTTGGAAGCGCAGCAGTTCGCCCGTGCGTTCATCGCGGGACGCTTTGGCGACAAATACATTCCCGAGAAGCCGAACTTTTACAAAGGGCGCGATAACGCGCAGGACGCGCACGAAGCCATCCGCCCGACCAGCGTGGACAACGAGCCTGCCGCGATCAAAGATCACCTGACTGGCGAGCAATTCCGCCTATATAAACTCATCTACGAGCGCTTCCTCGCAAGCCAGATGAGCGACGCCACCTTCGCCACCACGCAGGTGACGCTGGACTGCGCGAAAGCAACCTTCCGCGCCAACGGCATCCGCACGATCTTCGACGGCTTTACCGCCATTTATACAGAAGGTCGCGACGATGTGCAGGAGAAGGAGACGACCCTGCCGGAGCTTGCGCAGGGCGAAGCCTGTAAAGCGGAAAAGATTGAGCATGAGCAAAAGTTTACGCAGCCGCCCGCCCGCTACACGGAAGCGACGCTGGTCAAGGCGCTGGAAGAAAAGGGCATCGGCCGCCCCAGCACCTATTCGCCGACGATCTCCACCATTGTGGAGCGCGGCTATATTGCGCGCGAAAAGAAGCAGCTGGTTCCGACCGAGCTTGGCTTCGTCGTCAATCGCTTCATGATGGATAACTTCGAAGAGATTGTAGACGTTCAGTTCACCGCGAGTATGGAAAACGATCTGGACGGCGTAGAAGAAGACAAGGTCGGCTGGGCGGACGTGCTCGGCAAATTCTACGGCCCGTTCCACGAAAAAGTAGCCGTAGCGCTTGAGAAAGCACCGCCGGAGAAGATACCGGACGAAGTATCGGACGTGGTTTGCGACAAATGCGGCGCGATGATGGTCTACAAGATCGGTCGCTTTGGCAAGTTCCTCGCCTGCCCGAATTTCCCGACCTGCCGCAACACCAAGGCAATCGTGGAAAAGATCGACGTACCGTGCCCGAAGTGCGGAGCGGCTCTCATCAAGAGAAAGAGCAAGCGCGGCAAGGCGTTTTACGGCTGCGAAAAATACCCCGAGTGCGACTTTGTCTCCTGGGACAAACCCACCAAGATGCCCTGCCCGCAGTGCGGCGGTATGATGGTGCAGAAGATCGGTCAGAATGGCAGCTATATCGCCTGCATGAACAAGGAATGCGGATACATTCACCGCAACGCGAAGAAGAACAAGGAAGAAAAAGAGGCAGAAGCCGAATAATCCCTTAAGCAGGCAAACTAAGCATCGGTAAAGGATGATTCCGAATGACTCAACAGCGTGTCAGCGTCATCGGCGCGGGACTAGCCGGATGCGAGGCGGCATATCAGCTCGCCGAGCGCGGAATCCCGGTCGATCTATATGAAATGAAACCGCAAAAGATGTCCCCGGCTCACCACAGCGGGGACTTTTGCGAGCTGGTCTGCAGCAACTCTCTGCGCTCCGACCGCATCGAAAACGCGGTGGGACTATTAAAGGCAGAGCTACGGATATTGGGTTCTCTCGTGCTCCGCGTGGCGGACGAGACGCGCGTGCCCGCGGGCGGAGCGCTCGCGGTCGACCGAGAAGGCTTCTCCGCGCGGATCAGCGAAATCATTCGTTCGCACCCGAATATCACGATTCACAGCGAGGAAGTCATAAGTATTCCGGAAGCACCCGCCATCATTGCAAGCGGCCCGCTCACGAGCGATGCGCTGGCGGCGGAGATCGCGCGCATGACTGGAGAGTCGCTGCATTTCTACGATGCGGCGGCGCCGATTGTCACCTATGACTCGCTGGATATGACGAAGGTCTATCGCGCGTCGCGCTACGGCAGAGGCGACGACTACCTCAATTGCCCGATGACGCGGGAGGAGTACGAAGTCTTCTACCACGCACTGATTTCTGCGGAGACCGCCGAACTGCATTCATTCGAGACACCGCGTGTGTTCGAGGGCTGTATGCCGGTTGAAGTCATGGCGAAGCGCGGAGAGCAGACGCTCTGTTTTGGGCCGATGAAGCCGGTTGGGCTTGAGCTGGACGGCAAAGAGCCGTATGCCGTCGTACAGCTTCGTCAGGACGACAAGGACGGCAGGCTCTTCAACCTCGTCGGTTTCCAAACGAACCTCAAGTTTGCCGAGCAGCGGCGGGTCTTCGGGCTGATTCCGGGGCTGGAGCACGCGGAATTCGCGCGCTACGGCGTGATGCACCGCAACACGTTCCTTCATTCGCCGAAGCTGCTCAACTTTGATTATCAGATGCGCACCGTGCCCGGCCTCTATTTTGCGGGGCAGATGACGGGTGTCGAGGGATATGTTGAGAGCGCGTCCAGCGGCTTTGTCGCGGCGGTTTCGCTCGCGCGGCAATTGCGTGGCGAAGAGCCGATCGACTTCACCGCAAAGACTGCAATCGGTTCACTTGGGCACTATGTATCCGGCTATTTGGGAGACGATTTTCAACCGATGAACGTCACTTTCGGCATCATGGAGAGTATCCCGGAACGCATCCGCAAAAAGACACTCCGCTACGCAAAGATCGCCGAGCGCGCGCTGGAGAAAATCCGTGAGATTCAACCGAGTCTGCAAATGGTACACTGAAAACGAATCAAGACAACAATCCGGTAAAAGTTATATAATTCGTGAAAGAATTGAAAACGAATACACGAATGCGGGCGAATGCGCCCGCTTTGTGCTAGTATGGTAATCAGGTAGAATCTACCTGCCAGCGGAATCCCGCAGGCGAAGAAACAGGAGGATAACCTGATTGGAACTCAGGGGTACGACGATAATCGCCGTCCGTAAGGATGGCAAAACCGCGGTTGCCGGCGATGGCCAGGTGACCATGAGTGAGTCCGTCATCATGAAAGCGACGGCAAAAAAAGTGCGCAGGCTCTATCACGACCAGGTCGTGGTTGGCTTTGCGGGATCGGTTGCGGATGCATTCTCGCTCTGCGAACGGTTTGAAAAGAAACTCGAACAATACAGCGGAAACTTAACCCGCGCGGCGGTCTCGCTCGCGCAGGATTGGAGAAGCGACAAGATCATGCACAAGCTGGAGGCGCTACTCATCGTCGCCAACAAGGAAGATCTCTTAATCGTCTCCGGCACAGGAGAGGTCATTGACCCGGACGATGGCATCGCGGCGATCGGCTCCGGCGGCATGTACGCCCTTGCCGCGGCAAAGGCGCTCAAAGCGAACACCGATCTTTCCGCAACGGAGGTTGCTGAAAAGGCGCTCCGCATCGCGGGGGATATCTGCGTGTTTACCAACGGCAACATCACGGTGGAGGAGGTATAAACACATGCAACTCACACCGAGAGAGATCGTAGACGCACTGGATAAATACATCATCGGTCAGGATCGCGCCAAGCGTGCGGTTGCGGTCGCGCTTCGCAACCGTTACCGTAGAAGCTGCCTCTCCGAAGAACTCCGCGAGGAGATTACACCCAAAAACATTATTATGATCGGGCCCACCGGCGTCGGCAAAACCGAGATCGCGCGCAGGCTCGCAAAGCTGGTTGACGCGCCCTTTGTCAAGGTCGAGGCAACCAAATATACCGAGGTCGGCTATGTCGGCCGCGATGTGGAGAGCATGGTGCGCGATCTGGTAGACGCAGCCATTCGCATCTGCATGAATCGCAGAATGGAAGATGTTAAGCTCGTTGCCGAAGCCGCGGCAGAGCAGACGCTTGCAGAACTGTTGCTGCCGGGCGCCAAGAAGCGCGAGCACAAACAGCAGAATGCGCTGCAGATGTTGCTCGGCGCGGGGCAACCGCAGCAGAGCGATCCCGAACCCACTGAAGAAGAAAAAGCGCGCCGCTATACGGAGCGCGAGCGCGTGCTTGCCGAACTCCGCGCGGGCAAGCTGGAGCAGGAACTCGTCGAGATCGAGGTGGAGGAGCAGGGCGGCAAAAACGACGCAATGTTCGCCGCCGGAATCGACCTGAACATCGGCGAGATGTTCGGCGACTTCCTGCCTAAGAAGACCAAGCGCAGAAAGCTTCCCGTCAAGGAAGCGCGCAGGGTCATCGTACAGCAGGAGAGCGAGAAGAGAATCGACATGGACGACGTCCACCGCGAAGCCTTGGAGCGCGCGGAGCAGGACGGCATCATCTTCATCGACGAGATCGACAAGATCGCCGGTGCAGAGCGCATGGGTGGCCCCGACGTTTCCCGCGAAGGCGTGCAGCGCGATATTCTGCCCATCGTGGAAGGCAGCGTGGTCTCGACGAAATATGGTCCCGTCAAGACGGACTATATGCTCTTTATTGCGGCGGGCGCGTTCCATACCGCAAAGGTCAGCGACCTGATTCCCGAATTACAGGGCCGTTTTCCGATCCGGGTCAAACTGGATGCGCTCACGCAGGAAGATTTCGAGAAGATTTTGACCCAGCCGGAGAACGCAGTGACCAAGCAGTATACCGCGCTGCTCTCCTCGGATAAGGTCAAACTCAGCTTCACGTCGGACGCGCTGCGTGAAATCGCGAAATTCGCGTTTCTAGCCAACGAAAACTCCGAGAATATCGGCGCGCGCAGGCTGCACACCGTGATGGAAAACCTGCTCGACGACATCTCCTTTAACGCCAACGGGCAGCATCCGGAGATTGATCTGAAGATCGACGCGGAATATGTGGATGAGCACGTTGGCGAAGAATTCCAAGAGGACGACATCCATAAATACATTCTCTAACAGAAGAGAACCGGACACAACGAGACGTAACGTCTCGCATTCTGAGATCTGAAGGAACGAAGGTATTTGACGAAACGACGCGTGAAAACAACCGCGCTCATGATTCTGACCGCCGCCTTCTTCTCGCTGCTGATTGGCTGCGAAGAGGCGGCGGTGCAGACGCTTGACGTCTTTCTGGCAACGCCGACGCCAATACCGCAGGTCGTCGCCTTTCGTGAAAGCGGAGGGGAGGAAACGCCCGCATACGGCATCACCATCGTCTCTCAATACGAAGGTACGGCGCAGGCGGACGGGTCGATCCTGACGCAGGACGGTCTTAGCATTCGCGTGCTGGAGGGAACCGAACCCACACCGACGATTCCGCTCACACCAACGCCCGTACCGACCGCGCCGCCGGAAACACCGACGCCGACACCGAGCCCAACGCCAACGCCCAGCCCGACCCCGACCGAAGAGCCGGAGCCGACAGCGAAGGCAACGGCGCGCACAGCGACAAAATCCACCGCAACGCCAAAGCCCACCAGCAAGCCGACTGCGACGCCGAAACCAGCGCCAACCGCCGCGCCGGACGAGACGTTTGCTATCACTCCGGAGCCGACCGCAATACCAGCGCCGACACAGGCACCGACGGCAACGCCCGTTACAACCTCAACGCAAACGCCTCCGGATGTCAGCGGCCCGTACAGCGGGGATGACATCCTGCTGGCGGCACGGGTTGCGTATTTTGAATCCGGCAGGTCGGAGGACGGATATCGCGCTGTGCTCTGCGTAATTCTCAACCGTGTGGAATCTGGCAGATGGCCGAATTCCGTAAACGAAGTCGTGTATCAAAAGAGTCAGTTTTCGGTGGTAGGCCGCAGCGACTTTCTGACTAAGACGATACCGGACAGCGTGATCAACTACGCAAACGATGTGTTCAACAGCGGCAATCGCCTGCTACCGACCAACGTCATGTCGTTTCACAGCTCGACAAGCGATAAGACGTGGGGCACGCGCACCTACTATGCCACCTATGGCGGCAACGACTTTTTCAGCTGATGCAGAAGCGGAAACGCGACTGCGATCAGACAAGCAAACAGAATTTTCCGCAAACAATCCGAAATTAGGATTGGAGAGCGGACAAAAATACACTATACTCTTTCTTGTAAGCAAAGAGCCGCGCTGCGGTTTCTTTGTATGTCAACACGAAAAACACGGCGAACACAGTGTTTCGCCGATGCATAACGGGAAACAATACGGGATAGATTAGGGAAATCAGAAGAAAATTGGGGAAATAACATGGCAAACAAACTGAAGATTATACCGCTCGGCGGTATGGGTGAAATCGGGAAGAACATGACCGCATTCGAATACGGCAACGATATCATCGTTGTTGATTGCGGCATCAGCTTTCCGGACGACGATATGCCCGGCATTGATGTCGTCATACCGGACATGACCTATCTGCGCGAAAACCGCGCGAAATTCAAAGGATTTATGATCACGCACGGACACGAGGATCACATCGGCGCTCTGCCGTATGCGCTCAAGGAATTTGACGTGCCCGTCTACGGAACCGCGTTTACGATTGCGCTCATCGAGCACAAGCTTGAGGAGGCGCGGGTCAACAACAAAAAGCTCACGGTCGTGAAACCCGGTGACACGGTCGAACTTGGCTGCTTCAAGGTGGAGTTTATCAAGACCGGCCACTCGATTGCGGGCGCGGTCGCGCTTGCGATTAATACACCCATTGGCACCGTGATTCACACCGGAGACTTCAAGGTGGATTTTACGCCGATCGACGGCGAACCCATCGACATCATCCGCTTTGCGCATTATGGCGCGCGCGGCGTGCTCGCGCTGATGAGCGACAGCACCAACATCGAAAGCCCCGGACATACGCAGAGCGAAAAAGAGATCGGCAAGACGTTTGAATACTATTTCGACGTGGCGGAGGGACGCATCATCGTTGCCTCCTTTGCCAGCAACGTCTACCGCATTCAGCAGGTTGCAGATGTGGCGATCAGCCACGGGCGCGTGATCTGCTTCCAGGGCAGGAGCATGGAGCAGGTTGTCCAGATCGCAATGCGGCTTGGCTACCTGAAGATCCCACCGGAAAGCATCGTCAAGGTGGATCAGCTCAAGCGCTACCGGGACGATCAGATCTGCGTCATCACCACCGGCAGTCAGGGCGAACCCATGAGCGGACTGTTCCGGATGGCGACTGCGACGCATCGCCTGAACATCGGAAAAGGCGACACGGTGATCATCTCCGCCTCCGCCATTCCGGGAAACGAAGTCGGTGTTTCGCGCGTCATCAACCAGCTCTATCAGAAGGGCGCGCAGGTCATCTACAACCGTATGGCGGACGTTCACGTTTCCGGCCACGCCTGCCGTGAAGAGTTGCGGCTGATGATGGAACTCACCAGACCAAAGTTCTTCATTCCCGTTCACGGCGAGTACCGGCATCTGGTGATGCACGGAAAGCTCGCGGAGGAGATGGGTGTTCCTCCGGAAAACACGTTTATCGCGAACTGCGGAGACGTGATTGAGCTCACGCAGCGCAGCGGCAAAAAAGCCGGCACTGTCACCTCGGGCGCCGTCATGGTGGACGGAATCGGGGACATCGACGACGTTGTGCTCAAGGATCGAAAGACGCTCTCGCAGGACGGGCTCGTCGTTGCGGTGCTCACGCTGGACAGCGAGACGGGACGCATGCTGGCAGCTCCTGAGATCATCTCCCGCGGATTTGTGTATATGCGCGACAGCGAGGAGCTGATTGCGGATATCAAGGCGCTGCTCGTGAAAGAAACGCGTAAGTTTGAGGGAGCCGACAGGAGCGATTACGTGAACATCAAAGCTGCCGTCAAGAATTCGCTCAAGTCGTTTCTCAAGAACCGCACGAAGCGCACGCCGATGATCATGCCGATCATCATTGAGATTTAACGGGGGAACCATGGTTTACGACACCGCCAATGTCCTGGCAAATGAATTGAAAAACAGCATTGAATATCGCGAATACACTGCTGCAAAAGAGCGGGCGATGGAAAACAGCACGACACGCACCTTGGTTGATGAATATCACAAGCTTCAAATTCAGGCGCAGGCTGCGATGATATCGGGAGATATGGAGAGCGAGTCGCTCAAAAAGCTGCAAAAGATCGGGGAGCTATTACAGTTTGACGCGAACGCCTCGACGTATCTGATGGCGGAATTCCGCCTCAAGCGCATGGTGGGAGAAGTCTACAAGATTCTGGCGGAAGCCGTGGATATTGACTTAGGCGCGCTGGAATCATAAGATTCGCATCAGCAAAGACCGAATGAACAACGGACACAGGAAAGTGATACGATGCCAATGAACGAAAAACCGGAAAGACACTACACAAGAAAACAGAAGCGCTTACGTCGCTTTTGGCTCAGCATCCGCCCGTCGGTGGTGATGCTGGTGAGCCTTGTCGTCGTGTTTTTGCTCGCACGGACGACGGTGAACTATGTGCTCTCCAAGTACATCGAGCCGGTCGATCGAAACGACGCAACGCCGATCGAGGTAACCATTCCTGCGTCCTCCTCCGCAAGCAGCATCGCGCGTATCCTCTACGGCGCCTGCGGCTATGACAAAGACGGGCTGATTTCCAGCACAGCAGCGTTTAAGGTTTATGTCGATTTCGTGGGCAAGGCAAACAGCCTCAAGGCGGGCACCTATGTTCTGAGCAAGAACATGAGCATCAAGCAGATCGTCGAAACGATCTGTGAGGGCAATGCCGCAAAAGCGACGGTCAAGTTCACGATACCGGAAGGATACTCGATGCAGGGCGTAGCCAAGGTGCTGATGGAGAAAGGCCTCATCAAGAGCGAGGAGGAACTCTACAGCATCGCGCGGACGGGCGAATCCTTTGCAAACTTTGCCTTTATTGCGGACGCGGGAGCGACCCCAAACGCGGCATCCCGCAGCTATCTGTTGGAAGGCTACCTCTTCCCGGACACCTATGAGGTGTATGCGGACGCGAGCGTGGATACGATTTTGATCAAGATGCTCAACCGCTTCAATGAGGTGTTTTCGGAGGAGTATCTTGCGCGCGCGCAACAGCTTGGCATGACGATGGATCAAGTGGTGACGCTTGCGTCGCTGATCGAGCGTGAGGCCGCGGCTCCGGACGACTTTGCGAAGGTTTCGGCCGTGTTCCATAACCGCTTAAAGCAGGATATGCCGCTGCAGAGTTGCGCGAGCCTTTCCTATGCATTGGGCGTGACGAAATATGTGTTTAACGCGCAGGAGCAGGCAACGGAGTCGCTCTACAACACCTACCAATACAAAGGACTCCCGGTCGGTCCGGTTTGCAACCCCGGCAAGGCAGCTATCGAGGCCGCGCTCTATCCCAACGAGCAGTTCCTGGCGGATGGCTACCTTTTCTTCTGCAACCAGAACCCGCAGGAGACCAGTGCGCTTGTGTTTGCAAAAACGTATGAGGAACATCAGCAGAACGTAGAAAAATATCAACAGTATTGGGGCTGAGGCTGAAAATCGACTCCGGAGCGTCAAAACGCCGGAGTTTTTTCGCGCAATCCTTCCGTTTCTTTCGCCAATTGCGCGTTTCGATGGTATTCTTGTTGCCCGATCAAGACATCTGTGTTAAAATAACTCCGTATGAAACAGAGAATTGAAGCATTACGTAAAAGCCTTGCCGCCTCATCCCTTGACGCGGCGTTGATCACCAGCGGGGTCAACATTCGTTACTATTCGGGCTTTACCAGCTCGGATGGCATCTTTCTTGTCACACAGAAAAACGCGTATCTCGTCACCGACTTTCGGTATACGATTCAGGCAAAGGCGCAGACAAAGGGTCTTTGCGAAGTTGCGGAAGTTGTGTTTACGGAGCAATTGGATCGCATCCGCGGTTTTCTTCAGGCGGATGGATGCAAGCGCGTCGCGTTTGAAGACGGTGTGATGACAGTTGACGCTTTTCAAGCCTATCAAGCGATGCCGTTTGAATGGGTGGCATTTGGCAGTTCAATTTCATTGCCGCGCCTCTACAAGAGTGCGGAAGAAGTTGAAAGCCTCCAGGCCGCGCAGCGCATTGCGGACAAGAGTTTTCTTGAGTGGCTCGGGCGCATCGGCGCGGGCATGAGTGAATTGGAAGCCACGGCTGAGCTCAACTACGTCTGCGCGAAAAACGGAAGCGAAGCACCTTCGTTTGATCCCATCATTGCCGCTGGCCCCAACGGAGCCATGCCGCATGCGGTGCCCGGCAAACGGAAACTGCAGAAGGGCGATCTCGTGACCGCAGACTTTGGATGCATGGTTAACGGCTATCATTCGGACATGACGCGCACGTTTGCGATCGGATCGATCGACAGCGAGAGCAAAGAGATTTACGATATCGTCAAAACCGCCCAGCAGATGGCACTGGATGCATTGAAGAGCGGTATCTCGGGCAAAGTGCTGGACGCAGTTGCGCGGGATTACATTGCCGCAAAAGGACACGGCGAGCACTTCGGCCACGGATTGGGGCACGGTGTCGGACTCGAGATCCATGAGCCACCACGCGCTTCGTTCCTCAGCACTGATACGCTGCTGAGCGGAATGACCATCACGGTCGAACCCGGCATTTATGTCGAGGGCAAGTGTGGGGTTCGCATTGAGGACTGCTGTGTGGTGACGGAAGATGGCTACCTCAACCTTGCAAGCAGCACAAAAGAGCTCATCACGATCTAAACGCAATGGCACCCACGCGAAATAAACGCGTCGGGACTTTACAGAAGTTTTCGGCATGAGTCATGCTGATGATGAAAGAATATACGTAAGTGTATCAGAATAACGGAGGAGATCACCATATGATCAGTGCAGGCGAATTCAGAAAAGGCATGACCCTCGAAATTGACGGGAATGTCTGGCAGATTACCGATTTTCAGCATGTCAAACCCGGCAAAGGCGCGGCTTTCGTGCGTACTCGCCTCAAGAACGTCATGACCGGCTCGGTGCTGGAGCGTACGTTTAACCCGACGGACAAATATCCGCCGGCTCACATCGAGACCAAGGAAATGCAGTACCTCTATGAAGACGGCGGCCTGTACTACTTCATGGACGTCGAAACCTATGAACAGATCCCGCTCAACCACGCCCAGGTGGAAGATGCCATCGCGTTTATCGTAGAGAATCAGAACGTGAAGATTCGCTTCTTTAAGGGCGCACCGTTCTCCGTGGAAGCGCCGAACTTCGTAGAACTGCTGATCACGCACTCCGAACCCGGCGTGCGCGGCGACACCGCGACGGGCACCACCAAGCCTGCAACGCTGGAAACCGGCTATACACTCACTGTTCCGCTGTTTGTCAACGAAGGCGACCGCATCCGCGTAGACACCCGCACGGGCGAGTACATGGAGCGCGTATAACACCGGAAGGTAACACACGAGCTGTTCGGCAACGAACGGAAAGGCGAAGGAATTCCCATGAGTTTTATCTCTGAAAAAGTTGCTTATCTGGACGGATTGGCCGACGGCCTCTCTCTCAAAGACGAAGGCACGGATAAGGTGCTGCGCGGCATCATCGAAACCCTTGGCGCAATTGCCGAGGCACTGGAAGAACAGGACGAGAGCATCGACGATCTTTCGGACTGCATCGACGGCATCTACGACGAACTCGACGATATCGAGACCGCCATCGACGAAGACTATGACGGTGAGTTGGACGAGGACGATTTCATCGAAGTCGTCTGCCCGCACTGCGGCGAGACCGTGTATTACGACGAGGACATGATCGACAGCGACGACGGGCTGATTTGCCCGAACTGCAACGAGACCATCGAGTTCGAAATCCCCGGCGGCGAAGAAGTCGAGGACTAAACTTCGATTTCGCAAATCACGTCAACAAACCCTGCTTGCATCCACAAGCGGGGTTTTTTGTTGTTCGATTGATTCTGCAATAAGAAGAATCGAACAGAGCTGAACATTCCGATATTGAATGGATTCTGCGATAAGTAGTTCGGAACAGAGCTCAACACTGCTATGCGGGCATGGCTGCATTGCCAACGTCCCCGTTTCATGATAAACTGACAGAACCAAACAATTCCTTTACAAAGCGGATTCACGCTCTGTGTGACGACTGGAGAGATGTTTTCATGATCATCGTTGGTATATGCGGCGCAAGCGGCAGCGGCAAGAGCACGCTGGCGAAGCGCATCAAGGATTCTCTCGCTTGCAGCTGCACCATCATTGGTCAGGACTGCTATTATCGAAATTTCCCCGATTTGCCGTTCTCCGAGCGCATCAAGCTCAACTATGACGAGCCGGGTATTTTTGACTTTGACGAGCTGCTCCATGATATCGAACAGCTGGACAGCGGCCACCCCATCACGACGAAGGGCTACGATTACGTCAACTATTTGCGTGCGGATATACCGGATGTTTTGATTCAGCCGCCGGAAGTGCTTGTGCTCGAAGGCATTCACATGTTTTACGACAAGCGCATCTGCGAGCGGATGTCGCTGAAAGTCTATCTGCATGTGGACGTGGATATCTGCCTGTTAAGGCGCATCAAGCGGGATATCAAGGCGCGCGGCAGATCGATTGACAACATCGCGGAGCAATACGTGGAGACCGTGAAGCCTGTTTACGAGAAATACATCGCAAACTACATCAACGACGCGGATTTCGCCGTCATGCGCGGCGGCAAGAATAAGATGGCGATTGACGCAATCTCGGCCTATCTGACCACAAAGGTACTCGCGGAGCACTTTGTTGAGCAGGAATGCACTCAAACCGCTGCCGAAAAGGCTTCTGAAAGCGCGGATATCGAGGAATAGCGAACTGATCGAATTACTCCGGGAGGGTATTGCAATGGAACAACAGCATCTGGAAACACAACACGAGCACCACGGGCATCACGACCGCAGGGATCTGCCGCGGCACGGCGCAGGCCGCGTGATTGCGTTCTATCTGGTGTTGATCCTGCTCAACGTCATGCTAGCGGTTTATTCGATCTATATGCTTGGTCTTGCGTTGGAGTTCAACTGGTCGTCTCTTGCGAGCGGCACCCTGCAAGCAATACTGGAGAGCGCGCTGAACCTGCTATTATATTTTTCGCAGATCATACTGACGCTGTTTCTCAACCGCCTGCTCTATCGCGCGTTTCGCGGTCGTGGCCGGTTTCCGCACGGAACATGGTTCTTTGCCATGCTTGTGATCGTGATCGTCCAGGTCGCGACGATTGCTTTCATATTTAATTATGGCTATATCGATGGCACAAACGGGTTGCACATTGATCAAATCGCCATTTCCCCGATCAATTAACGCGACGATCCAGCAAACTCGAATTATTTATGTGCAGGGGAACATGTGCTCTCCTGCACATTTTATCTTTTTTTGCAATCTACAGCGCAGTATGTTACAATGCTTTTACTATTACTTGACGGAGTTCCTGCATGAAACTGCTTTTAAGCAATGACGACGGCGTCTTTGCCGCCGGCATTCGACACCTTGCCCAAGAACTGAGTAAGACCCATGAAATCGTTGTCGCAGCACCGGATCGCGAGCGAAGCGCGGTGAGCCGCGCGATGACGCTGATGGAACCTCTTCGCGCACAGAAAACGCACATTGAGGGTCTGCCGGAGGTTCCCGCTTATGCGGTTAGCGGCACGCCGGTCGACTGCGTTCGCCTTGCGTTGGGCAATCTTTTTTCCGCGCCGGATATCGTAGTCTCCGGCATCAACCACGGGCCAAATCTCGGCACGGACGTGCTCTATAGCGGCACCGTAGCCGCCGCGCACGAAGCCGCGCTGCTTGGATATCAGGCGATCGCGGTTTCCTGCCTTTCCTATACGGGCGAACACATGGAGACAGCGGCGCGCATTGCGGCGTTTGCCGTGGAGTATATTCAGGAGCACCCGTTGTCGTTTGGCACGGTGCTCAATGTCAACGTACCCGCCGTGCCGTTTGAGGAGCTCAAAGGCATCAAGGTAACGCCGCTCGCCATCGAGCAATACGCGCTGGAGTACGTAGAGCGTAAGGACCCGTTCGGCAGAACTTATTATTGGTGTCCGCGCGGCTGCACAACCTGCTCTGAAGGCATGGATGTGGATGATCGCTGGGCGCGCGAAGGATACGCCACGCTCACGCCGATTACGTATGACCTCACCCAGTATTCCCGCATGGAGGAAATGGCACAGCAGGATATCCACTGGCTTGATACGAAAGAATAAGCGCTGTATGTTCTAATCCGTAGGAACGAGCCAGAATGACGAATGCCGCTGTATAAAAGAAGAGAAATGGCGCAGCAGGACATCCGCTGGCTCGATTCACACGATGAACCGTAACCAATACGACTGGAGGAACGAAGATCAATGGACGCATTGTTTTCCATGATGGAAAAGCAGTATTCCACCTTTTCCAAAGGGCAGAGGCGCATCGCGGAATACATCTTTAACTCCTATGACGACGCTGCGTTCATGACCGCGGCAAAGCTTGGCGAGCGCGTTGGCGTCTCCGAGTCCACCGTCGTCCGCTTTGCGTATATGCTTGGCCTTGACGGCTATCCGGCTTTGCAGGAGGCGCTTCAGGATTTGATTCGCCACAGGCTCACGAGTGTCCAGCGCATCCG
>JBDKRF010000365.1:0-7145 GCA_039683525.1 Clostridiaceae bacterium | reverse complement strand
GGCTGGGATCGTCATCGGAATCCTGGTGGCGCTGATTCTCAAGGGAACCGCGTTTCGCGGCGAGCCGGTGCCGTTTGTGATGGAGCTGCCGAACTACCGCATGCCTTCACCCAAGAACGTGCTCCTGCTGCTCTGGGAGAAGGCAAAGGACTTTCTCGAGCGCGCGTTTACGATCATCCTGCTCGCGAGCGTGGTCATCTGGTTCTTGCAGACGTTTGATATGCGCCTCAACGTGGTCAGCGACAGCGCGAACAGCCTGCTTGCGCTGATCGGACGCGGCATCGCGCCGATCTTCCGCCCGATGGGCTTTGCGGACTGGCGCGTGGCGACCTCGCTGATCTCCGGTTTTGTCGCCAAAGAGGCGGTCGTGAGCACCCTCTCCGTGCTGATGGGAACTGGCGTTGCGCAGTTGCATCTCGCGCTGCCGAACCTCTTTACGACGCTCTCCGCCGTGAGCTTTTTACTCTTTACATTGCTGTATACGCCGTGCGTTGCCGCGGTGGCGACCATTCGAAAGGAGCTTAAGTCCGGCTGGGCAACGATCGGCGTGGTCGTGATGCAGTGCGCGGTGGCGTGGATCGTGGCGTTTGCGGCCTATCAGATTGGAGGATTGCTGTTATGAAACTATTGGATTATGTGATTCTGGCGCTCGTAGCGTTGTTGCTGTTCTTCGTGATCCGGCATCAGACGCGGAGGAAAGCTTCCGGTGCGTGCGGGTGCGGCGGCTGCGCAGGATGCAGCGCACGGGAAAATTGCGCGGAACGCAAGTAGATCATGCGACTCCAAAACCGTCGGTTCTCCGGCGGTTTTTTTGTGCCGCATTGCGGCGTCTGTGACAGATCATGTTGACAAAACCGAACCATAAACGTACGATGCTTGCATCAACTGGCGGGCTGTTTCGTGGGAGAAACAACAGACGCCAAAGAGTATGGAGGCTATGATGAGTGACAGGCAAAAGACCATCGAAGTAGAAGAAGGAAGCACTTGTTTTAACACGGGGTCGCTTCCGCATTATGATTTAAAAACGGAAGCCAAAACAGAGCCGGCACAGGCCGAAAGGAAGCCGCGCATCCTTGTTTTGGGCGCGGGCTGCCCGAAGTGCCGCGCGCTGGAGCAGGCGATCTTGCGTGCGCTGGATGATCTGAACTTGAACCTGTCCGTGGGTCACGTGACGGATTACGCCGAGATGGCAAGATACGGCGTGATGAGCACACCCGCGCTGGTCATCGACGGCAAGGTTGTCTCCACCGGACGCGCGCTGACCCAGCAGGATGTGCTTCGCCTGCTAAAAGAGCACCTGTAATTTGAGTTTGACGGAGGAGTAACGCTTGTTTACCTACATTCTGTATGCGCTCGCCATCACGGGCCTCGCGATTTCGTTCTTTAAGGATCGGCAGAAGACGAAAGCCGCGCTCATGAAGGCCTGGAAATCGTTTGAGAACATATTGCCGCAGATTCTGATGATCTTTCTCATCATCGGCTTTGCGCTCGCGATCTTCCCGCCGGAGACCATACGCAAACTGCTCGGTTCCGAGAGCGGATTTCTCGGAATCCTCGCGGCGGCGCTGATTGGCTCCATCACGCTGATGCCGGGGTTTGTCGCGTTTCCGCTGGCGGCGGCGCTGCTCAAAAGCGGCGCGGGATATATGCAGCTTGCGGCGTTTGTCTCCACGCTGATGATGGTCGGAATTATTACAATTCCGATTGAACGTAAGACGTTTGGGCTCAAGGCGACGATCACGCGGAATGCCTCCGCGTTTGTCTACTCATTTGTAGTTGCAATTGTGATGGGAGTGGTGTTAGGATGAGCGAAATGATCAATCGCAAACCGGATCAAACGCCGGATCAACAGGCACAGCAAGGCGGCGCAACGCCGAACGCAGGCGCACCCGCCAATCAAAGACCGCCTTTTCTCAAGCGGTATGGCGCGTTCTTTCTGCTGCTGATTGCCGGGGTTGTCGCCGGGCTGTTGCTACCCGATCTGGGCCAGGCCGCAATGAAGAACATCCTCGGAAGTCTGAAGGAAATGCTCTCCGTATTACCGCCGATCTTCGTGCTGCTGGGGCTGCTGGATGTATGGGTCGATCGCGCGACGATGGTGAAATACACCGGCAAAGGCTCCGGCTTCAAGGGTGTGTTGATTGCATTTCTGCTTGGCTCCGCGGCGGCAGGCCCGCTGTATGCCGCGTTTCCGTTTGCGGCGGTCATGCTGAAAAAAGGGAGCAGCCTCTTTAACGTGCTGATCTTCATCGGCGCGTGGTCGACGACGAAGATTCCGCTATTGGCGTTTGAGGCGTCCAGCATGGGAATGACGTTTATGCTCGTGCGGCTGGGATTGAGCCTTGTCGGAATTCCACTGATCGCCTTGATCACAGACCGTGTGATCGGCAAAGCGGGCATATCGGAAATCTACGCGCTCAATGGCGCGGAGCTACCCGCAAACGAAGGGCATGCCAGCTGATTTTTAAGTAATTTCGCTTCAACACGGGCGAAAACACAGGGAGGAAACGAGCATGCAGCTCACGATTCGCGAGATGACGACGGAGGATTGGCCCGCCGTCGCGCGCATCTATCAAGAGGGAATGGACACCAACCTTGCGACGTTTCAAACCGAATGCCCGAGTTGGGAAGAGTGGAATGCGGCGCATCTGCCGAGATGCCGACTGGTTGCCGTCGTGGACGGCGCGGTTGCGGGCTGGGTTGCGTTGAGCTCGTATTCCAGTCGTAGTGTATATGCGGGGGTAGCGCATCTGAGCATCTATATCGGTGCTGCGGCGCGCGGCATTGGCGTCGGCAAGGCGCTGCTGACGGCGCTGATCTCGGCCTCGGAAGCGGCGGGGTTCTGGACGCTGCAATCCGGCATTATGGAGAACAACGCGGCGAGTATCGCGCTGCACGCGAGCTGCGGCTTCCGTCTGGTTGGATATCGCGAGAAGATCGGTCGGGATCGCTTCGACGTCTGGCGCAATACGCTGCTCATGGAGCGCAGAAGCGAGCGGGACGATTTTTGAGATCATATCCGAGGGGGTTGCTACTAGGATACAAATCGATTCATTTGACGACGGAGACGATGCGCTTCGTCGTTTTTTATACAAAAATTACAGGTGCATTCTGAACGATTGTTCGGTATAATAGAGGGATAGTCATCGATACAGGATCAAACGCATTTCAAGGTTTATAGGTCATGCAGGAGCCGCCATGATGAAACGCCGAAGCCATACTCTCTTTCGATTCATTCTCCTAACAATCGCCGCTTTTTGCTGCGTGTTGCTGTTCAACGCCCACGCGCACGCGGAGGAAACGTACCACGAACAATCCGGCGATGGTTGGAGTATCACTGCCAACGGCGTAATGACCATCGAGAGCGACCAAGGCTGGGCAAATTGCTTGAAGTCCGGTTTTGATGGCAATCCATGGAAGCTGATTATCGGCAAAGACGTGACGAACTTTCGCATGTATGATTTACCGTATGATGTCCCCATGGAGGATTTCTTTGGACCGAAAGACTTAATTGGCTATAGTTCACTCGGCAATCCGATCTATGATTTTAAAACGATTGAGGGACTTTTTCCGTCAGAAATTATCGTTGAAGATGGAAATTCTGTGTTTCGTATTGTTGATGGCCTATTGATCAATACCGAGACGCAAGAGCTGGTGTTGTCTGAAATGGGAGTAGAAGATGTCGTGATTCCGGACGGTATAAAGAAAATCACAAAAGATGCATTTTGTAACAGAAACCTAATAGCAGTCAAGTTTCCATCTTCGCTCCAGAGTATTGGTAAATATGCATTTGCGAAGTGTGAAAGTCTCAGAAGTGTTGACTTGCCTGATTCGCTTACCCAGCTGGAGGAGGGGGCTTTCGCATTTTGCTCGGCGCTGGAGAATGTGATGCTTTCTCAGAACCTCGAAACAATTGGTATGCATGCTTTTCACGCTTGTTCGATTCGCACGATTGAAATTCCTTCAAGTGTTGCGGAAATCGGTGGGTGGGCTTTTTTCGACTGCAAAGAACTTCAGAGAATTTCATTATCAATTGGAGTAAAGACAATTGGACAAAGTGCTTTTTGCAACCGCAAGCAGCTGAAAAGTATCGACTTTCCTGAGGGACTTGAATCAATTGGAGAACAAGCATTCTGTGATTGCGATAGCTTGAAGCAAGTAATTCTACCTGATTCGTTGCAAGAGATTGGAAATAAGGCATTTTGGGGTTGCAAACTTTCGGTTTTGCGAATTCCAGAAAAACTCACATTCCTAGTTTATGATCAACATCAATGGAAGTATAAAGTTAATCCCCACACAAAGAAGGACAAAGCCTTCAACCTTTCCTCCGCCGACACCGTCATTTTCTCCGGCAGCGACTACGACTTCGGCTACCCGGCAATCTCGCACGCCCATAACGTCTACTTTCTCGGCAAACCACCGGAAGACGTCGGGCAGATACTGGACGAAAACTCAGTAGAGAGTATCTTCTGCTCGGATGAATTCGAGTTTGAGTGGACACGCTCGACCGTCGCAAGCTGGGTGCGCCAGAGGTTGACCATTCTGCCCGCCGACCAGATGAAGCAGTTCACGGAGCAAGAGTTGAATGCGACACCTTTACCGACCGAACTGCCTCGTCCAACGCCGAGACCGACGGAGACCCCTTGGCCGACGCCGATGCCGCGCCCGACGGCGTCACCTGCGGCAACCGCGAAGGCGGAACAGCAGCCTACCGACCCGCTCGTGTTCGCCTTTGCGGGCATACTTGCGCTGGTGATCGCGGGGATCGTCGTGGTGGCGGTGAAGAGTGGAAGGGCAAAGAAACGCGCTCACAAGAAGTAATCAAACGATTTGGGAATCGTTCGTCATAAGGAGTTTGTCATGCCGAAGAAAGTGAAGCTGTTTGCCGCGGGGTTGTTTCTTGCAATGGTCGGGATACTATGTTTCTCATTCTCCCCAAACCCAACGCTTGCTGAAATTGATATATTCAGCCTAGATGATCCATATGACGGCGATGGCTGGAGTTTGTCAGCGGATAAAACGTTGACGATCGAGAGTAATCAGGGCTGGTGGAATGCGATGAAGCACGGTTTTGTGAATGAAGTTCACACGTTGGTGATTGGACGCGATTTAACATCATTTCGCGTCTACAACCTTCCATATGACGTACCTAGCCCGGATTTTTTCAGCCCTGCTGATGTTTCTTCCTATGACATAAAAGGGAACGCATATTATGATGATTACATTCGATCTACCGATATTTATCCCAGTGAGATTGTAGTTGAGGAAGGCAATCCGGTTTTTCGAGTTGTCGATGGCATGCTCATAAATGAAACAACTGGAGAGCTAGTACTTTCTGAAATGGGCGTGACGGATGTTGCGATCCCGGAAGGCGTGACAGTTATCACACGAGATGCTTTCTACAAGAGAGATTTAACATCTGTGCAGTTTCCATCTTCGCTTGAAGTGATTGGAGAGGATGCATTTGCATTGTGCGTAAACTTGACAAAGATTGAGTTGCCGGATTCATTAATTGAGTTGAGAGGCGGGGCTTTTATTAGATGCGATCAATTGAAGAAAGTGATATTGCCACCGAAACTTCAAGTGCTTGGGGCTTATGTATTCAGCGAATGCCCGATTCAATACATTGAAATACCTGAGACTGTTGAAGAAATTGGAGCACGCGCCTTTTCGGATTGCGATCTACTCCATCAGGTTATACTGCATGCAGGGTTGAAGAGAATCAGCCACAGTGCATTTAGCAACTGTAAACAGTTGATGAGAATCGAAATTCCGGAGGGATTAGAATCGATTGGCAGTAGAGCGTTTAGCAGTTGTTATTGTTTAAAACGAGTAATCTTACCGGATTCGTTAAAACAAATCGGGGATCGGGCATTTTTGGATTGCAAACTTTCCATACTGCGCATTCCTGAAAACTTGGCGTTCCCAGTATATGACAGAGATAAAGGAGAATTCATTGTCAACCCAAACACGAAGAAAGACAAGACCTTCGACCTCTCCTCCGTCGATACCGTTATCTTCTCCGGCAGCGACTACGACTTTGGGTATCCGGCGATCAACGGCGCGAAGAACGTCTATTTCCTCGGCCTCCCGCCAGCGGATGTTGGCGAGATTCTCGATCGTGACACAACGGGCAACATCTATTGCTCTGATGAATACGAACACGAGTGGACGCGCTCGACCGTCGCGAGCTGGGTGCGGCAAAAGATACAGTTCTTGCCTACCGATCAGTTGAACGACATCACACAAACCGCGATCAACACGACGCCAATGCCGATTGCTACACCAGGGCCATCGCCGACGCCGACGCCGACACTTGCGCCCGTGAACACGCCTCAACCCGCAATCTCGCCAACGCCGGAGCCCGCCGACCCAGCGCAGCAAGCCACCGATCCGCTCGTGTTCGCGTTTGCGGGCATACTCGCGCTGGTAATCGCAGGGATCATCGTGGTGGCGGTGAAGAGTGGAAAGCCAAAGAAACGCGCTCATAAGAAGTAATCAAACGATTTGGGAATCGTTCGTCATAAGGAGTTTGTCATGCCGAAGAAAGTGAAGCAGTTTGCCGCGGGGCTGGTTCTTGCGATTGTTGGGGTTACGTGCGTTGTGTTGGTGACTGCTAGCGCGAAGGCTTTAGGGGGATATGACGATTATAAAGCATACGACGGCGACGGCTGGAGCATGTCTGTAAACGGAGTTCTGACGATTGAAAGCAACCAAGGCTGGGCAAACTGTATCCGAGATGGATTTAAACCAGAGGTTAGAGAGTTAGTTGTTGGTGAAGCCGTAACATACTTTCGTATGTATAGTCTGCCGGATGACTTGCCAAGTTCGGATTTTTTCGATTCGTTTGAGGTGGCTGGATACGATAATAATGGCGAACCCTATTATGATTACACTCGATTTCTTGAACTATCGCCTCTTAAAATTACTGTCGAAATAGGGAACCAATGTTTCCGTGTGATTGATGGCCTTTTAATTAATTTGCAAACAAATGAACTTGTTTTATCAGAAATGGGCGTGACGAATGTTGCGATTCCGGAAGGCGTGTCAGTTATCACACGAGATGCTTTCTACAAGAGAGATTTAACATCTGTGCAGTTTCCATCTTCGCTTGAAGTGATTGGAGAGGATGCATTTGCATTGTG
>JBDKRF010000364.1:0-5729 GCA_039683525.1 Clostridiaceae bacterium | reverse complement strand
ATTCTTCGCCTGATAGGTGCCGACAAGTCCGCACGAGAGCGAACCATAAGGTGTGCAGTCAAACGTCAGCGCATCCAGCGTAGCGTGTACATTGCTGACTCTGTCGTGATCGGTCGTATGAAGCGTTGCGCCCTGGGATTGGCAAGCCGCTGCAAACACCTCGTCCGCCTCCGGGTTCTGGTCGTAGATCAGCACATCGCCGCCGGACTTGATGATGCCGGCCTTCGCTTTTGCGATATCCTGAATCGTAGGTCCAAGTTCACGCGTATGATCAAGGCCGATGTTCGTGATGACGGCAAGCTCCGGCGTAGGAATGACGTTGGTGGAGTCCAGTTCGCCGCCCATGCCAACCTCCAGCACGACGATATCCGCCTTGCTCCTGAGGAAGTACTCAAACGCGATGACTGTGATGAGCTCGAACTCCGTCGGGTGATCTGCCATGGATTCCGCGTGCGGCTTGATAAACGCGGTTATCTCGGCGAGCATCTCGTCGGAGATCGACTTTCCGTTCATCTGCATGCGCTCGTTGAAACGATTGATGAAGGGGGAGATATATAGCCCTGTCTGATATCCCGCGAGAGACAGCGTTTTTGCGATCATCGCGCAGGTGGAGCCTTTTCCGTTGGTTCCGGCAACATGCACAAACTTGAGCTTCTGATGCGGGTTTCCGATGCGATTGAGCAGTTCATTCGTGCGTTCCAGCCCGAGCCTGCTGCCGCGCCACGTGACGTGGTGAATGTAGTCCAGCGCTTCGTTATAGGTCATCGCAGAAGCGGAGGAATGCGCAGTTGCCTGCACGCCGATTGTGCGCGCGGGCTCACGCAATACCTTATCGCCAAGCATGCGATCCAGAACGGTGACGAGTATGGTGTTGACGATCATGACAATCGAGACAGGAAGCGCGCGCGCCGCAAGCAACTCGACAAACGTTCTGCCGATGAGGATGGAGAGCGCAAAACTTTTGAATAAATAAGAACCGATGATCTCGGCGGGAATCACGATCAAGGCGATACGCAGAATCGATTGCTTGACTTTGACAACACGCGAGAGAAGACCGGCAACCAACCCGATAAGGAAGAACGCACAGGTCAACAGCGGGAAATAGGCGCCAGCGGTCGGAAAAAGAATCGTGCCGAGAAAGTCTGCCAGTGCGCCGACCAATCCGCCCGCAATCGGACCAAACCAGATGCCCGCGAGTAAAATCGGTACGCTGTCAATGCTCAGCCGCACGGATGGCGCAAGCTGAAGCATGAGAAATTTCGAGAGAACGATCTGCAGGGCGATGAACATCGCCAGAAGAGAAAGACGCTTGGTTGTGATAGCTTTCATATGTAATTCCTCCTTTGTTTGCGCTGCACAGCAATGCAGGATCGCCTCAAAAAGAGGAATCTTCCCGTTTTGGTGCAGTAGCGGACGCGATATTGCACCGCAAGCGCGATGACGCTTTTCGTGCAGCGGCGACTTCCCATCCAACTGCCACTTAACGCGCAATATCTACTCTACTAAACTCTTGTCTTATACGTGCTCCGCAGGCCTCTTTGGATCAAACGGAGAACGAACTGATTATAACGTATTGTTTGAAAAACGAAAAGAATTATCTGTTCGTTTCCGCTCTCGCGCGGATTCCGGCATCATAGACCAGGTCGGCTACATCCTCGAAACGGTTGAGGGTGTAGAGGTGGATGCCGCTTGCACCTTCCCGGATCAATCGCTGCACAAGCGACACGGTAAATGCATGTCCCGCCGCGCGGAAGCTCTCCTCGCTTTCCCCATAACGTCCGACGAGCGCGGAAACCTCTGCGGGAATGGAGCAGCCGTTACTGAGCGTCATGCGCACAAGCCCGACTTTCTTAAGTAGCGGCAGCACACCTGCAACGATGGGCAGGGTAACACCGCGCTTGCGAGCAAGACCGATAAACCGAAGATAATTGTCTACGCTGTAACACAGCTGCGTCATCAAAAACGCAGCACCCGCATCCTGCTTCCTGAGGAGAGAGTCGATATCCGCATCCAACGAATCCGCAAGCAAATGCTTTTCCGGATAGCACGCTGCGGCAAGGGAGAAGCGATCCGTCTTTTCACGAATGAACGAGATCAATTCGTTTGCATGCATAAAGTCTCCGTTTGTGTGTGCAACACCAGCCGGGAAATCCCCGCGCAACGCAAGCAGGTTCTCCACGCCTGCGGAAGCATAGTCTTCCAGCGCGGAGATTACATCCTCACGCGTGTTGCCGACACACGTATAGTGCGACAACGCATCACAAACCCCGCTGGATTGAATATGCTCGACAACCTCGAGATTTCTCCCTTTATTCGAACCCATCGCGCCATAGGTGCAACTAATGAAATCCGGTTTGAGCGTATAGAGTTGCTCCAGTGTCTGCAACAGAGGTTCCAACGGTTTATCCGCCTTGGGCGGAAACACCTCGAAAGAGAGGGTGAGGCCGGATTGGATGCGGTCGATGATCTTCATAAAATGCCTTTTCTTTTTAGTCGTTTTGTGCAGCGCTTTCGGGAAACGTCATTGCTTCGATGAAAAAGTCGTTGAACATGTTAGAACGCGTCAACTCGATATATGCGGTATCGCGCGCGATGGTTTCGCTCTCCAAAAAGAGCGCGTAATTTCTTGCGTAAAGCTTCGCGCCTTCGCCTGCCGCGTTTCCAATGCTTTCCACACGATTGCGAAACGCTTCCGGCAACAGTCCGATGTCGCAGAGTGACGCAGGGGAGATATGGCTGCCGAATGCACCAGCCAACAAGACACGCTCGATCTGCAACTCCGTCAATGACAGTGCGCGAAGCAGTATTTCGATCCCGGCGCGAATGGCGGCTTTGCCAAGCTGCACCTCTCGCACATCCTTTTGCGTCAGCATAACCGCTTTCTCTCCGTCGCAGATATGAAAGGCTTCGGTTCCGTCTTCCAGCGTCCGCAACTCGCTCGAAAGCGTTGTCTCTTTACAGAATCGACCCGATTCGTCGATTGTGCCAGTGCGTACAAGCAGGGCAACGAGGTCGATCAGTCCGCTGCCGCAGATGCCGCGCGCGGGCTTGTTCGCAATCGTGGAGTAGCGGAACTGTCCCTGTTCCAACCAAGCGTGATCGACGGCGCCGCCTTCCGCGCGCATGCCGCAGGAGATATTCGCGCCTTCAAACGCTGGGCCTGCCGCGGTAGAGCAGCAAACGCGGCGAACACCGTCTGTACAGACCAGCTCGCCGTTGGTACCGATATCCAGCAGCAAAGTCGGCATTTGAATCTGCTCAAACGCGGTTGCGGTGAGGCAGGCTGCCGTGTCAGCACCGACAAATCCGCCGATCAAAGGCCCGATCAATACGGCGGCGTGCGGGTGCGTCCGAAGAGCAAAGTCCTCCGCAGTCAATACTTGGCTTTCCAGAGCATATGGTGCATATGGTGCGCGAACGAGCTGCTCTAACGGTAATCTGAGCAAGAGATGGTGCATCACCGTGTTGCCAACGATGGAGACAAGCGTCACCTGATCCGCGGTTCTTCCTGCCTCCTGTGTTGCGCGTGCGATAAGATCGTTGAGCGCGGCGATTGCGCAATCCCGCAACGCATCCGGCTCTCCGCTCGTCAAAGCATAGTTCGCGCGCGCGATCACATCCGCACCATACGCCGCCTGCGGGTTTTGCATGCCACAGGAAACGAGTTCTTCTCCCGTCCGTCCATCCAGAAGATAGCAAACGATGCTGGTTGTGCCGAGGTCAAACGCCACAAAGCAGGCGTCGTCAACCGGTTCCTCATCCAACTCAAAAGGCGCAAACGCAACCGTTCGTTGCGAACCTTCCCGCAAGGTGCTCAGTTGACCCGCGTTTGGCAGCGTCACGGTGCAGTCCTGATCAACCCGTGTTTGACAGGCAAGTACGCGCGAACTCGCGCCATCGATCGAAAGAAAGACTTGGCATTTGCCGCAGGTGCCGTTTCCGCCGCAGGGCGCATCCAGATAAACGCCCGCAGTCTTTGCCGCGTGCAGAATCAACGTGCCACTTGGCACGCTGACTACCACATTGTTTGGCAAAAACCGAATCCGGCAGAGCATAATGGGCCTCTCTTTAGCTGGCGAGCGATTTGGCGAGTGCTGCGGCCGCAGCCGCATCCGTCGAGTAGCCATCCGCGCCGATTTGACGCGCAAATGCTTCCGTGATCGGCGCACCGCCGACCATGACGCGAAACGAGTTTCTGTTTTCCAGCTGATTAAGTCCCGCGACAATCTGCTTCATCGCGGGCATCGTCGTGGTCAGCAGGGTAGAGAGCGCGACGATGCGCACGTTTGGATGCGATTGAATCGCTTCAACAAACCGCTCCAACGGTACGTCAACCTCCAGATCGACCACCTCAAAGCCAGCGCTCTCGATCATCATCGCGACCAGATTCTTACCGATGTCGTGCATATCCCCCTGTACGGTGCCGATGATTGCGGTGCCGAAGCTGCTGGTCGCGTCCTTAGCAAGATGCGGCTTTAAAACTTCGACGCCTTTCTTCATCGTACGCGCGGAGATCAGCATCTCCGGCACGAACGCCTCACCACGGCTGAAGCGTTCGCCGATGAGCGTCATCGCGTCCACCATACCATGGCTGAGAATTTCCATCGGGTCAAGTCCGTCATCGATTGCAGATTGCACCAGCTCCACGATGATCTTCGCTTTTCCGGTTTCGATGGCGGTAAAAATTTCCTGAATCTTACTCATAAACTCCCTTAATCTCGTTCCGTTCAAAATACAAGAGCGAAAATCAATTCTTCTTAACGCCGATGCGTCCTTCGCGAAACGCGGTAATATAGTCCATGCAATACTCGTCATTGCCAAGCAGTGCACTTGTCGCAAACATCAAACCTACCATCTCGCGATCGAGCACATCCATAATGGCGGCGTTCATGCCCGCCTGCATGGCGAGTGTGAGGAACGCATGATTGATCAGCGGGCGCGTCGGCAAGCCAAATGAGATGTTGGAAAGTCCGCTGACGACATGAACATCTTTTGCGCGCGTACGGATCTCCTTTGCGCAGGCGGCAAATGTGGAGAGCGCGTGTTCATCCGTCGAGAGCGTATGTACGATTGGATCGATCAGCAGGCGGTTCTCCGCGATAGCATAATCCTTGGCGGCGGATCGAATCTGCTCGAAGATGGCAAGTCTGCCTTCCGCGCTCTCCGGCACGCCGGCGTTGGTGCAGGTCAGCGCAATCACCTTCCATTTTGTGTTGGCGATCAATGGAAAGATGGTTTCAATCTTTCCGTTTTCCATAGAGACGGAGTTGACGATACCCGGACGCTTGCAATGCGGTAGAACATATGCCAGCACTTCGGGATTTGGGGAATCGATGCAAAGAGGCAGGGAGGCAGCGCCCTCAACAAGCTGGGCGAGCCAAAGCAGCGTCTCCGCCTCTACTTCACTCTCAACCGCGGCGCAGACATCCAGATAGTCGGCACCCGCTTCCTCCTGACGAATCGCGAGGTCGGTTAAGAATGCTTCGTCGCGTTCCCGAATTGCCTTTCCGACAGAAGGTATGAATCCGTTGCACTTTTCTCCGATGACGATCATACTATCGCTCCTTGCGTAAACATTGCGTTTTATCTAACTCGGTCTATCATAGCAAATCATATATAGTTATGATATACCACAAACATTTGACATTTTCAATAGATGATCCTACACTATGTAGCAAGGAGAATGAGCATGATTCAGAAAGATTTTATCCGAAGCGAGCTGCGGTATC
>JBDKRF010000363.1:0-2164 GCA_039683525.1 Clostridiaceae bacterium | reverse complement strand
TGGCTCACGGTGCCATGGCGGATCGGCTGTACCCGGTCACAGGCAGCGAACCTGCCATCACGGGCTTGCGCGCGTACAAGCTGCTTTCCGAAATTCCGCACAAGGTGGAACTCGTCGTGCTGATCATGCCGTCTTCGGCGATCGATTCGGTCATGAACGATCTCGACAGGCGCATGTCCGAACGGGGCGACGTCAAAGTGATCGTTTGCGCCGCCGCCGACTACGCGGAAACGAAGACAGAGGAAGGCATTCGCCGTCAGGCGCGGCTGATGCAGGCAAAGGAGCGCTACGGCATCCGCATCGTAGGGCCAAACTGCATCGGCGTGATCAACAACCAAAATGGCGTCAACACCACGTTTGTTATCACCGGCGTTTCAGAAGACCGTTTTGGCCCGCAGAGCAGGATTTCCATGGTATCGCAAAGCGGTTCCATTGCGGCAACCATTTTGATGGAAGGCGCGTCCAAGCCGCTCGGAATCCGTTACAACAAGTTCATCTCCATCGGCAATATGGCGGACGTGAATTTTATCGATCTGCTGGAGTATCTGGAAAACGACCCGACGACGCAGGTTATCGGCATATATCTGGAAGGCTTCCCGAACGGCCGAAAGCTGATTGAGACGATGGCGCGGATAGCCAAAAAGAAACCAATACTCGTGCTCAAGGTTGGCCGAAGCAGCCGTGGCGGTGCGGCGGCGTCCTCCCACACCGGCTCGTTGGCTGGCGCGGATGCAGTCTATGACGCGGCGTTCCGACAGTACGGCATCGTCCGCGTGGAAAACATCGGTGAACTGCTCGATTCTCTGGCGGCGTTTGACCGTATGCCGCGGCTTCGCGGAACGAACATGTTCGTTCTTACGCAGGCGGGCGGTCCGGGGATCTTCTGTACCGACGAGATGAGCCGCTATCCGGTATTCACTACACCACTGGTCTCCGAGCAAACCAAGGCGGCGCTGCGCACGGCTATCCCGCCAATGTCCTCCGTCTGCGAGCCGGAAGGCTATGCAGACATCACGGCCGCCGCCACCGTTTCGCAACACTGCGACGCGCTGCAGTGCGTCCTCAGCGACGACGCGGTGGACAGCGTTCAGTTCATTACGGTTGTTCCGCCGTTTCTGCCTGTAGAAGAACTTGGGCAGGCGCTGGCGGACATGTACCAGAGCCTCGCGGAATGTCACCAAAAGCCGGTGTTCTTCTGCGTGATGGCGGGCGAGTATGTTCTGACCTGCCGCAGGCATCTTGAGAAAGCGGGTCTCTGTACCTTTAATTCACCTCTGGAGAGTGTTGCCGCTGCAAAGAACTGCGCGCTCTACTACCACATGCAGCAGCGAAAGGAGGCCGAATAAATGCCCAGAACGCTGAACGAGCTGGAAGCCTCCAAACTGCTTTCCTCCTATGAAATTTCTATGGCAAAAAGCGCGCTCTGCACTGATCCAGCGCAGTTGCGTTCGATTGCCGAAACGCTCGGTTTTCCCGTTGCGATGAAGATTCTATCCGCCGATATTCTACATAAAACGGAAGCCGGCTGCGTGCGGCTCTCGTTAAGAAATCTGGCGGAGATGGAATCCGCATATGGCGAGATTCTGGAAAACGCCGCCAGAAACGCCCCTGCCGCCCGAGTGGAAGGCATCATCCTACAGCACATGCAGGCAGAGGGTCTGCAAGTCATCTTCGGTATCCATCGCGACCAGCAGTTCGGCCCCGTAGTGGTCTTCGGCCTCGGGGGCATTTATGTGGAACTGCTCAAAGCGGTGAGCATGCGTCTTTTGCCAATCACGAGGACGGACGCGCTCGAAATGATCGAAGAAACACCCCTTGCAAAGGTCTTTCAAGGCGCACGCGGAAAACACTACGACCGAGAGGAGGTGGTAGCGGTATTGTTGGGCTTGTCGAAACTGCTCGGCGAGCACCCGGAAATCCGGGAAATAGACATCAATCCGTTCATACTTTATGAACAAAACAGCACATCGTGCTGTGGTGTTGATGCTATTGTAGTAATGGACGAATCGATTTAACCTCGGCCTTTGTCAACAGGAATACTACTGGCTCTACAATTTTTTTGATGAGAGGTGTAACACAAATGGAAACAAACGAAAAGAAACGTCTTGAGTTCCGATTTGGAATGGCAACCCTTCTGATTCCGTTCCTCATCATGTTCGGTGGA
>JBDKRF010000362.1:0-15753 GCA_039683525.1 Clostridiaceae bacterium | reverse complement strand
CCGCACCGTGGGAACGCATGCCGTAATTCGGTTGATGCTCTTGAGCGTGCCGGTCTTTCGATCGACCGGCTGGTTGATATCGACCCGGCAGAGAACCGTCTTGCCCGCCAGATCAAATTCATCGAGTGTTTGGATTCCAAAACGCATCTGCGTACCCTTTCCGGCGGATTGCGCCGCTTACGGTTATTTAAATCTGCCGATGTTCAGGTATTCGTTCGTCTTTTTCGTGCCTTCCAAGCAAGTTGCCTGCATGTTGCACGCGGCGCGGATGGCGTCGATGGTCTCGGGGATGGTGACGCTCTCCTGAGGAATGTTGATGGCGTACATGATATCGTCGCCCGATTCCACGATCGAGTCCGACCAGAGGCCGATTTCATACATATCTCCGCGCGCGTTACCCAGATCGCGGGCATATTTAAAGAGGCTCGCGTTGCCGAGGAATCCCTCGTCGATCGACACCACGCGGATACGCGGGTGTTGCTCAAACGCGTCGAGTGCCATCTCTTTTGTAATCTTCTGTTTGCCGTGCGCAAGAACGGTGATGATGTGCCCGTGCGTGACCGGCGTATGCACAAGGATGCCGGTTGCCTGCACATGCGGCATGATCGTCATCAAATCCAGTGCCTGATGGCTCGGTGCTTTATCGATCTGCAGCGCGTTGGTCAAACCCCGGTGATAATCGCCCGGATCTGCGACGCGGCGGATGATCGTGATCGCCACGCGGTCGATGCCAAACGCACGATCCAGGCAATCCACCGAGCGGATGAGACCCGTGGTGTTGCAGCTGGTGAGCTTGAGATAGTCTTTTCCGACGCCCATTTCATAGTTCGCGTACCCGTGGAAGAATACATCCGCAATCGAGTTTTTCTCGCCGCCCTGGAAAACGGCTTTTACACCGGCCTTTTCATAGAGCTCTTTGTTTTTAATGCCCACGCCGCCGGGGCTGCTGTCGAGCATGATATCCACGTTCTGGATCAAATCATGAAATGTTCCGCTGGTGGGGATATTCAGCGCGTCAAACTTGCTCTTATCCGCACCATCCACTAAAAAGAGCTTGTAAGGCATGCCCTTTTCTTTGAGCGCGCGTATGGCAAGCGTCGGCGCGAGATCCGCCACGCCCACCAACTCCATATCTTCCTGCAGCGCTACGCCGTCCGCGAGACGCTGCCCGATCGTGCCGTACCCGGCCACGCCTACTCTAATTTTTTTCGCCATGTTCCTGTTCCTCCGTCCTCACTCAAGCTGCCACGCCTCCGGCACAAGAAACGCTGTGCCCGTATTCCTTTGCCGGAGTGATCAGGCGATGGGCGGAAAAACTCCGCCCATGCCCGTTCGTTCTAATCTGTAGTTATAGCTTTACCGGCATTCCGGTTTCAAGCGACTTTTTCGCTGCCATCGCGATCAACACAGGTTTCAGGCCGTCCGTCGCATTCACGAGCGTCGGCTTGTCCTGCAATACGGAATCCACAAAGCTCTGCTCTTCCGCAATGAACGCCTCGTTGTAGCGCTCAAGGAAGAAGTACAGCGGTTTTTCGCGCATCACGCCGCTCTCGGTATAGAGTGTCGTGAGATTCGGGGTTTCGTTGTCCGCCGTCATGCAGCCCTTGCTGCCGAACACTTCGACGCGCTGATCGTAACCATAGACCGCCTTGCGGGAGTTGTTGATCACGCCGATGGCTCCGTTGGCAAATTTGAGCGTAACGATTGCGGTATCCACGTCGCCCGCCTCCCCGATGGCCGGATCAACCAGAACCACGCCGGTGGTGAAGACCTCGGTCACCTCGCTGCCAGAGAGATAGCGCACCATGTCAAAATCATGGATCATCATATCGAGGAAGATGCCGCCGGAAACCTTAACATAGCTCACGGGCGGCGGCGCGGGGTCACGGCTCGTCACCATCACGATATGCGGGTCTCCGATTAGACCAGCCTGTACGGTATCCCGCACATGCTTAAAGTTGCGGTCAAAGCGCCGGTTGAAACCAACCTGGAACTTCACGCCCTTTTCATCAACCGCATGGATGACCTTTTTGATGCGGTCCAGATCAAAATCGATGGGCTTTTCGCAAAATACATGCTTGCCAGCCATCACCGCCTCATAGGCGATGATGCTGTGCGTGTCCGTCGAGGAGCAGACGAATACCGCATCGATTTCAGGGTCTGCGATCAGCGCGCGGTAATCCCCGTACACCTTTGTGATGCCGAGTTGCTCCGCCAACGCCTTCGCGCTCTCGGGCAAAACATCTGTCACGGCGACGACGTTTGCGCCGTTCACGCGTGTCGCCAGATTGGCGGCGTGAATTTTTCCGATTCGCCCTGTTCCAATTACGCCGATGTTCAAGCTCTTCATGAAAAAACTTCCCTTCTCTTCATTCTAACCACTGGTTGCGAATTATTTAGTCGCCAAAGGCGAATAAAACTAATATCTTCTGGCCTCTTGCAAGTGCTCTTCCAATGTCTTGCGCGCGGACTGGATGCTCTCGCGCTCGCTGACCTCCGCAACCCCCACGCGCCACCAGCCGCCGTATCCTTCCGTCATGCTCTTTGGCAACACCTTGATGTCGATGAGCGTACTCACCGTTTGCTTCTTGCTGTCCTCCAGCGCGGCTTCCAACTCCTCCGCGGTTCTGACGGTATAGCTCACGCAGCCGTACGCCTTCGCGATTGCCGCGTAGTCGATGTGCATGAAGCTGCCCTTGTGATGGAGGCGATCTGCCTCTTTGCGCATCCGCATTTCGGTGCACATCGTGTCGTTTCCGGTGCCCATCTGGAGGTTATTGATGCAGCCGAAGCTCGCGTTATCAAACAGCACGACGTTGATCTTCTTGCCTTCCTGCACAGACGTGATCAGCTCACTGTGCAGCATATTGAAGCTTCCGTCTCCCGTCATGGCGTAGACTTCGCGCTTTTCTCCGATCGCGAGCTTCACGCCCAGCGCGCCGCTCACCTCGTAACCCATGCAGGAGTAGCCATACTCCATATTGTAGGTGTTCGGCACGGATGGCCGCCACATGCGCTGCATACACCCAGGCAGGCTGCCGCTCGCGCCGATGACGACGGAATCCGGCGCAATGATGCGGTTTACCATGCCGAGCGCCATAGTCTGGGTCAGTTCGCAGCCGACATCTTCGCGGAATCTCTTCCAGCTTTCGCTGTTCGGGTCCTTCACCTCGGAGGTGTAGTGTTCATCGATCGCTTTTGCATCGAGTCGGTTCAGTTCCGCTTGCCAGGCGGCTTTCACCTTGGTGATTTCGTCTGTATACGCGCTCCGGTAATTGCCCAGCGCGAGGCTGAGGGCATTTAGCCCCTCCTGCGCGTCTGCAATCAGGCGGATACCGTCCATCTTATATGCCTGAAACTCGCTGACGTTGATATTGACAAACTTCGCAGTCTCCGGGAAGAGCCACTTGGAAGCGGTCGTAAAGTCGGTCAACCGCGTCCCGACCGCGATGACGACATCCGCCTCTTTCGCGATGTCGTTTGCCATCTGACAGCCGGTCACGCCGATTCCGCCGAGGTTGAGCGGATGCATCCATTCGATTGCGCTCTTGCCCGCCTGCGTCTCGCCGAAGGGAATGTTGTGCTTTTCCGCAAAGGAACGGAACGCCGCGTGCGCTTCGCTGTATCGCACGCCACCGCCGCAGATCATGATCGGTCGCTTCGCCTGCCTGATCGCCTCGGCTGCTTCCGCAACGGCATATTCCGTCGCCGGTCTGCGCTCAATGCGATGCACGCGTTTTTCAAAGAAACTCACAGGATAGTCGTATGCTTCCGCCTGCGTATCCTGCGGAAGCGCGATGCAGACCGCGCCGGTATCCGCGGGATCGGTCAGCACGCGCATGGCGCTGATCATGGCGGTCATCAGCTGTTCCGGCCGCACGATGCGATCCCAATAGCGGCAAACAGGGCGGAAGGCATCGTTGGTCGAAATGCCGAGCTCCTGTGGCTGCTCAATCTGCTGCAGCACGGGGTCTGGCTGACGGGACACGTAGATATCACCCGGCAGCAGCAGAAGCGGAATATTGTTCGCCTTCGCGTTCGCCTCGGCGGTGACCATTTTGGCGGCTCCCGGACCTACGGATGATGTGCAGGCGAAAATCTGCTTGCGGTGCATCTGCTTGGCAAACGCCATCGCGGCCTGTGCCTGTCCTTGCTCATTCTTTCCCTGATAGACCTCAAGTGCGTGTGATTCCTGCTGGATCGCCTGCCCGAGGCCTACTACGTTTCCGTGCCCCGGCAACATGAAAATGCCGCGCACGAAACGATGCTCCACATCGTCATACCGGACATATTGGTTCTCCAGAAATCGAACCAGCGCCTGTGCCATCGTCAAACGAATGGTTTCCATTGGATTGCCTCCTGTGATCTGCTCGTAGAATGATGAAACTCTATTTCGGTGTCTTGTCGCTTAAAAACTGAGCGCCTTGCTGCGTCATCCACAGATGCTCCGGCTCGTCGATGCGCGTCTTGTTCCAGGGATCTCCAGGTAGGTGCCGGATGCCCCAAACATAGCAAAGGCCGTATCCCGGCGCTGCCACCTGGCTGTGGAACCCGCTTTGGATCACCAGCAGTCCGTTGTGCCCCGTCTGGTGCAGTTCTCCGTTGGCAAATCCCGCGCCAAAACCCTGCGGCTTGTCGAAACGGTAGAAATACACCTCCGGCTGGGGATGAAAATGCGGCGGATAGCTCGACCATCTGCCCGGAAAATTGAGCACCTCACCCAGCACCATGTTCGAATACGGGGCGTTGCCCAGATCAAATATCGTTTTGATGTTCCTGCGCATCGTGCCTTGCAGCTCTGTTACGCCGGCGCGCTGCACGAGCACATCCTCCGGCAGATAACATTTTGCTTCAAAGTGTGCTTCGTTTATGACGCGCTGCACATAGATTTCGCAGTGCTCCTGCGCGCGAATCACAACGTGCGTGCCCGCGCAAACGTGCAGGCAGCTCGCCTCCTGCGTGAACTCGCTCTCGCGGTGCGCCAGCCATTCGACATCATCCGCGCAAAAAACCGCGGTTCCGCAAAACAGCAGAAAAGCGGTTTCCTTTTGCAGTTCACATTCGGTGTACGATTCCCCGCGCTCCAACACGAGCAACGCGACGTCCATTCCGACCTCGCGGCCTTTTCCTTCTTCTATATGAAGATATGGGTGCAGGCCAGCCGTTGATGCGCTGTTTTTGATGTACATTTCGTTCGCCTCTCTTCAGGAAACAGGGATTGATTTGGTATAACTGCAATGATATAATAAGCACAAGATTCAGACTTACTCATAATTCAACAATTATATGACTAGCTTTTAACGTATTATAAACACTTCTGCCACAAAACGTCAATGCTTAAACATGGGAAAGGAAAATTAATATGCTCGACCAGAAGAAAGTTTTTCTAGGCATCGCGCCAATCGGTTGGACAAACGACGACATGCCTGAGCTGGGCGCGGAAAACACCTTTGAGCAATGCGTCAGCGAGATGGCGCTTGCCGGTTTTTCGGGAACAGAGATCGGCAACAAGTATCCTTCGGATGCCGCTGTGCTGAAGCACAAGCTGGACGTACGCGGTATGCGGATTGCCTCCCGTTGGTTCAGCTCGTTCCTGGTTACCAAACCGCTGGAAGAAAACGTGCGTGCCTTTGCCGCAGAGTTGGACTTTTTAGCTGCGGTTGGTGCTTCCTGCATCAACGTTTCCGAGCAGAGCTACAGCATCCAGGGCATGCAGGCGACGCCGATCTTCGGCAATAAATACGTCATGAATGACGCTGAGTGGAAATTGCTTTGCGACGGGCTAAATGCGCTGGGTAAGATCGCTTCCGAGCGCAACTTCCGGCTCTGCTTCCATCATCATATGGGTACCGTTGTTCAGACAGCGGAGGAAACCAGCCGCATGATGCGCGAAACGGACCCGAAATACGTCTTTTTGTGCTATGATACCGGTCATTTTCTCTTTACGGGGACGGATCCCGTCGAGATGCTGCGCCAGAACATCAACCGTGTCGGCCATGTGCATCTCAAGGATATTCGCCTCAAAACGCTTGCAGACGTGCATGACAAGAAGATGAGCTTCCTCTCCGCTGTACGCGAAGGAACATTTACGGTGCCCGGCGATGGCGACTTTGACTTTACACCGGTGTTTAAGCTGCTCAGCGAAGCAAACTATACCGGCTGGTTGCTGGTTGAGGCGGAGCAGGATCCCGCAAAAGCGAACCCGTTTGAATACGCAAAAAAAGCGCGCGCATATATCGGCCAGCATACAGGTCTATAATCACATTCGATTGGTGGGGGCTGCTCAGGCAGTCCCCATTTTATTTGCACACGATTATAACACACGATTTCAGTATATCGCCTGTATACCCTGCACACAGATCGCAAAAGATTTTCCCAATGCTCTCCCGCCTCGCAATACACATCGATGTTTCTGCGAATTTCATCATTCCGCTCGCAAATATACTCATGATTTAACAATACATATTCATATATTAATCAGTATTATGTTATTTATTTGTGTTTTATTGGGATAGTAGAGATAAACTGTTGACATTGTTTTGACCGCGTGGTAGACTGACCGCATCAAAGTAACCAATCTGGCACAAAAACTTCATCACAATATCACAACACACCACAAGAACAAAACAAGTCAATCCTACATATAACCATCCTCCACCGACACTCCGGTCAGGAATCTTACGAACCACGTTCACACAACGACGCATCACAGGAAAACGATTATACGACACGCTGCATCAGGTTTCTGTCAGAATTTCCTTGCATTCGGGTTCTATTTGCTTTCCTCCAGAGTGGCAGAAAAGAACGCAGAACTTGCCCGCAGTCAAAACAATCGTATCACCTAGCGCGAGGCGCTTCATGATGGATTTTGAGCGGTCAGCGCTCGAAAAATAAAAGGAGGTTATTAGGTACTATGAAGAAACTCATTGCTTTTTTGATGGTCCTGGCAACTGTGTTCGCGCTCGTCGCCTGCGCAGCACCCGCCGCGACACCCGCTGCAGAAGAACCCGCTGCGGAAGCCGCAGCCCCCGCGGAAGCCGCAGCCCCCGCAGAAGCAAAAACGATCACCATCGGCGTATCGCTCTATGCGCGTGATCAGTTCATCAGCACGCTTGAGCAGGGCATTCTCGCCGCCGCCGAAGCAGCTGGCGTAACGGTTGACTCGCAGGAAGCGAACAACGACACGCAGAAGCAAGCCGAGCAGGTCCGTACCTTTGCCGCGAAGGGCTACGATGTGATGATCGTCAACCTCGTTGACACATCCACGGCAGAAACCATCATCGCGGAAGCAGGCGGCATCCCGATCATCTTCGTCAATCGTCGCCCGGCTGACTCCGTCCTCGTGCAGGGCAAGTACGCCTATGTCGGTTCGCAGGAATATGACGCAGGCAAGATGCAGGCCGAATTCCTTGCGAAGTATTTCGCTGGCCGCACTGACCCCATCAACTACGTGCTCTTCATGGGCCAGCTGGGTCTTGAGAACACGCAGCAGCGCACCGACTCCGTCAAGACCGAACTCACCAACGCCGGCTTCACGCTCAACAAAGTGTTTGAAGATACCGCAAAGTGGGATCGCGCGACCGCGATGGACATGATGCAGACGTTCCTCGGCACCGGTGCCGCGTTTGACTGCGTCATCTGCAACAACGACGAAATGGCTCTCGGCGTCATCGAAGCGCTGAAAGCTGGCGGCATCGATCTGACCAAGATCCCCGTCGTCGGTATCGACGCAACCGATATGGCATGCGAATCCGTCAAGAACAGCGAAATGGCGATGACCGTGTTCCAGGATGCGGCAGGCCAGGGCGCGAAGTGCATCGAGTTCGCGAAGCTCGCAGCCGAAGGCAAACTCACCGAACAGTTTGGTTGGGTTCCGTTCCAGCCCGTCACGATCGACAACGTTGCGGACTTCATCAAGTAAGCAAGTGGTCTGATCCGAACCGAAACGAATTGCAAGTCCGGTGCCCGATTGGGCGCCGGACTTGCCAAATCAACATAAAAGTGATTCTATAAGTAATAAGAACTCCCGTCCTTTTTCAGCTCTATTACGCCCGATTTCCGCGCTTTCTCGCGATGTTTTACGCACACATACGACAATCCGTCTAGCGATCCCATCCGCAAATATGGAGGTGCATGCCAAGTGAGCGAATTTGTGCTCGAGATGATCGACGTTTCCAAATCTTTCCCCGGCGTACAGGCGCTGAAAAACGTATCCTTCCGTCTGCGTCCCGGCAGTGTTCACGCCCTCATGGGTGAAAACGGCGCAGGCAAGTCCACACTGATGAAGTGCCTCGTCGGCTTGTATCAGATGAACGGCGGACGCATTCTCATCAATGGAAAAGAAGTTCATATCAATACCCCGCTGGAAGCGTCCCGGCACGGTATCTCTATGATTCATCAGGAACTCTCCCCCGTCAAAGAACGCTCGGTTGCAGAGAATCTGTTTCTTGGTCGAGTCCCCCTGCATGCGGGTGTTTTCATCGACCACAAGAAGCTTTACCGCCTCGCGGGTGAAACGCTCAAAAGCCTCGGCATCGACATCAACCCGTACGAAAAGATGGGAAATCTTACCGTCGCGAAGATGCAGATGGTTGAGATCGCAAAAGCCGTCTCTCAGGATGTTTCTATCATCGTCATGGACGAACCGACATCCTCTATCACGTCTACGGAAGTTGAGCAACTGTTTGGCATGATTCGCTCCCTGCGTGATAAAGGCGTGTCCATCATCTATATCTCCCATAAAATGGACGAAATTTTCAAGATATGCGACGAAGTGACCGTATTCCGCGATGGTCAAATGGTTGGCTCCGATCTGGTTGCCAACATGGATGTGGCGATGCTGATTCAGCTGATGGTCGGGCGTGATTTGAATGCGATGTTCCCGAAGGTTACTTGCCCGATTACAGATGTCGTGATGGAGGTGGAAAACCTCGCCTCCGGCAGCCGCTTCTCCGGCGTGAGCTTTGAACTTCGCCGCGGCGAAATCCTTGGCTTTGCAGGTTTGGTTGGCGCGGGGCGCACCGAGGTGCTCGAAACACTCTTCGGTCTGCGCCCGAAGACCGCCGGAACCGTCAAAATCAAAGGTAAGATCGCAGAGATCAAGCGGCCTTCCGATGCGCTCCGCTACGGCATGGCGATGCTGACCGAGGATAGACGCGGCACGGGCATCATTCCTGTTTCGAGTGTGGCGAGCAACATTGTCGTCGCAAATCTAAAGAAATATGTTCGCAAGAGCGGCTTTATGAATCATCGCAAAATAGCCTCCGACGCGAATGAATATATTGAAAAAATCGGAATCAAGACACCGACGCGCGACACGCTGATTCAAGATCTCTCCGGCGGAAACCAGCAAAAAGTGCTCGTCGCGCGCTGGCTGCTCACTACTCCCGAAATCCTGTTTGTGGATGAGCCCACGCGTGGTATCGACGTCGGTGCAAAGGCGGAAATCCACTCTCTCATCACGCGTATGGCGGGTGAGGGGAAAGCGATTATCATGGTATCGTCTGAAATGCCGGAAGTTCTTGGCATGTGCGACCGCATCCTCGTGATGCACGAAGGCCGCCAAACGGGCATCATCGACCGCAGCATTGCGACGCAGGAAGTCATCATGCACTATGCGACGACAACGCTGGAATCCCAAGCAAACTAAGCGGACAACTTATTCAAACCGGATCACGCAAATCACCATAAGAGAATTGGATCATCAGGAGGACAAATCGAGTGGAAGCAAAAGCACTGACAAGACGCACGTTCAATACGAAACAGTTTTTGAATAAATACGCGATGTATCTCATACTCATCGCGCTGATCGCGGTTTTCGGCTTCGTCGAACCCGCATTCTTCACCGGACGAAATTTCGTCAACATCCTTACCGCAGAGTCCAGCCGTGGCCTGCTCGCGCTGGGCGTGGCGTTTTGCATCATCTCCCGCGGCATCGACCTTTCCCTCGGCTCGGTCATGGCGGTCTCTTCCGTCTTCTCCGCGTCGCTGGTGCAAAAACTCACCTACTCTACCCTGATTATTCCGGGGCTTGTCAACCTGCCGGTCATCCCGGCTTGGGTTGCGTTCCTCGTGGGCATCCTGGTTGGTACCTCGTTCGGTCTCATCAACGGTGTGCTCATCGCCTACACGAAGATTCACCCGTTTATCGCAACGTTGGGTTCCATGACCGTAGCACGCGGACTTGCGCTCCTGTTTACAAACGCTTATCCGGTGCCGATGCTGCGCGAGGATTTCACCAGGATCGGGCAAGGTACGATGTTCGGGTTCCTGCCGAATATCGTCTGTGTGTTCCTGCTGATTACAGTGGTCGCGTCCGTACTGCTCAACCATACGCGATTTGGTAAAAACCTATATGCCGTTGGCGGAAATGTGGAGGCTGCTCGAGCCGCCGGCATCAACGTAGAGCGCACGCTGATTTTGACCTACGTCTGGTCCGCCTTCTGCGCTTCCCTCGCGGGCGTCATGGTGACCGCGCGCAGCGCAAGCGGAATCGCCTCCCTCGGCGATGGTTATGAACTCGACGGCATCGCCGCGGCAACGGTCGGCGGTGTGTCTCAGACGGGCGGCGTCGGCACCATCATCGGATGCATCGGCGGTATTCTCGTGCTTGGTGTCATCAACAACGGCCTTCTGATCACGGGTGTTTCCCCGTACTTACAGAAGATCATCAAGGGTGCCATCATCGTCATCGCCGTGGTGTTCGACATGCGGAAAATCGCACGCAAGAAGTAAAATCAACAAGATTCGCAATCTTTTTCACAAGCGGGCAGATATCCTAGTTTTTCTCCTCCTTCCTTACATTTCGCAGCCGGTTCCATACCGGCTGCGAAATGGTACCGTTTCAGACGCTGCGTGATTCCCCTCACGCTTTGTTGCGTTTTTCTTTTTTAGCATCTCTCTTTTTTATCACGCATCTCAATCTCATATAAATATTGGAGCAAACGTTTATGAAGATCTGTTTTAATCAGGCAACTACAATGAAGAACTCCACATTGGAGAGCGATCTGGAGTATTGTGAGAAATATCACTACGATCTCATCGAAATCCGCCTTGATAAACTGCGCGAGTATCTCACGCGGCACACACTTGCCGATCTGCGCGCGTTTTTTGATGCCCATCACATCAAGCCTTATGCGTTCAACGCGCTGGAGTTTATCAATTTCCGCGATGCAGCAGGCTTTACCGATATCATGGACGGGCTGAAATTCTGTTGTGAGGCGGGCAACATCATCGGTTGCGACCGTGTTGTCATCGTGCCCACCTTCGACATCGGCAACAAGACGATCTCCGAAATCCGCGCGGAGACCGTGCGCGTGATCCACATCATGTCCGACTTTGCGCAGCCGTACGGCATGAAGCTCGCGTTTGAATTCGTCGGATACCCCAGCTGCTCGGTCAATACATTTGGACAAGCCTACGACATCGTGAAAACGGCAGATCGGCCGAATGTCGGCGTCGTGCTGGATTGCTTCCATTTTCACGCGATGGGTTCGCGGTTTGAGGATTTGGAAGCTGCGGACGGCAGCAAGATCTTCATCCTGCACCTCGATGATTCCGAAGACCTCCCGGTCGGCGCGGCGCGGGACAACAACCGCCTCATGCCCGGCGAAGGCGTGATCGACCTGCCGCGCATTTTCCGCACGCTGAAGCATCTTGGGTACGATTCCATGGTTTCGATCGAGCTCTTCCGCCCCGAATACTGGGACTGGCCGGACGAAGAGAACATTCGCATCTGCTACCAGAAGACGTGCGACTCGATTCGCCCCTATTTCCCGATTGGATAAAGGTCGTTCACTGGTTCGCCCCGAAATCACTCAGAAGTTTCCCAAAATAGCATGTACAGTGCATCAAAAGCTGATATAATAAAACGAATCTTGTATGGGACTTGCGGATACGGAGTTTGAACACCGTCTTTGTAAGGAAAGGAATAATAGGTGCGACTGGATCGACTCAACGACATGGAGCAATATGTACTGGATCAAGGGACATCCTCTCTCGAGGAACTTTGCCAGCATTTTAACGTGTCCATGAATACCGTGCGCCGCGACCTTGCGGATCTCGTTCAGCGTGGACGGCTCAAAAAAGTATACGGAGGCGTCTCCGCGGAGTCCCGCTCGCCTTCTGTGATCCCAATGTCCGAACGCGCAAGCAGAAATGGCTCCGGCAAGCAGCTCATCGGAAAGCTCGCGGCTTCTCTGGTGCAGGACAACATGAGCATCTTTCTAGATTCCGGCTCGACGACGATGCGAATCCTTCCGTATCTAGCTGAAAAGCAGAACGTCACCGTCATCACCCATAGCCTGATGGCGCTGTATGAAGCGGCAAAGTATCCTTCGCTCCACGTGATTGCGTTGGGCGGCATGTATAACTCCGCGACCAGCTCGTTTGTAGGGTCCAATACATTGGATGAGCTTTCCAAGATGGCGATCAATCTCGTGTTTCTGGCGGCAACAGGCGTGACGCTGGAGCGCGGGCTAACCAACACCACCTATTTCGAGGTCGAAGTAAAGCAGAGCGTTGCGCGGCAGAATAAAAACCTCGTATTGATGGCGGATCACAGCAAATTCGGTCATAACGCGCTGCTGACGTTCTGTAATTTTGAAGATCTGATCGCCGTCGTCACCGATCAGGCACTGCCGGAAGAATACAACAGCGTTATTTCCCGCTGCGGTATCCGCGTGCTGCGACCTGATCAGGAATAACCCAGTTGTACAGGTTTTAAACTGACGCGTTTATATCAGTTTGTGAATTTAATCAAACAAAAAACCACCCAATGGGTGGTTTTTTATTTGGCCTGCGTTCAAAGCGGCTCGTGAGGTGAATCAAAATAGAGCAAGACATTCTCATCCCACAATATAAATAAGAGTAAAACATTGATCGAATGCACAAACTATAATAAACTACTATTATAATCTGTTCTGATTTTGCGAGGCATTATGCGAAAGCTAGTAAGAAATGCACCGATCTTATACTTCGTCTTCTTACTCTTCGAGACAATTCTTTCTGCCGTTTTGCCAACTTATGGTTACGAGTTGATCATCACCAATCGTATTGTGTGGTTTTCCTTAAGTCTATTGATTCAACTCGGGTTTGCTGCCATATCCATTTTAAAAAGAAGCGAACTCACGAAAGCCGCAATCATCGTTTCGCAAGTACTTCCATTATTAGCACTTGTTCGTTATTACTATATTGACTCTTTCATCAGTATGGTTCCTTATGGTCTCATTGGTTTCTTGCTTTTGTAAGCTTTTTGTCCTGCTTTGCGATATCGTTTTTGAAGTTCGTTCCCCGTTTCTTTCGTAAGGTTTTTGCCGTTTTTAACTTCATCCTTTTGTTCATCGCACTCGCGATGTTCTTCCTGGAAGCTATCTTCGGTTCTATAGGTGAGCACTCGATCGTCCACGAAAAGATTTCTCCGAATGGAAGCTATTCGGTAAGTATCGAAAAAGCAGACTCTGGAGCCTTAGGCGGAGCCACAAATGTTTTTGTTGAAGAATTGACTTCCAGTGTTGATATCGTGTACGGTCGGATTTTAAAAGTGAGTCAGCTATATTCGGGCGAATGGGGCAGCCATGTGAGCGTCGCATGGAAAGACGACCACACGCTATTGATCAACGGAAAAGTCTTTCCCCTGTCCGATAAGACATTCATTCCTGAGTCGTAACGGTATCATCAAAAAGATCGCACGAACAAGAATCACCCCAAACGGGTGGTTTTTGTTCGGCTTCACTCCGGTGGCATTGCGTTGTGTGACAAGAATTCCTCTATATTTTGGTGAAATATGTTATACTACTAAGGTTGATGTAATGTATGCAGATATGCTAACAATACGAGAACTTACAACACAAGAAAAGAGAAACCATGACTTTCAACGAAATGGAACTAATTCAGCCGCTTTTGCAGGCGATCGAGGAAGCAGGCTATACCGACCCCTCGCCGATTCAGGCGGAAGCGATTCCCGTTTTGCTGCGCGGACGCGACATCATCGGATGCGCACAAACAGGCAGCGGGAAGACGGCAGCCTTTGCCCTGCCAATCCTGCAAAGGTTGAGCAAAGAAAAGAGCGGCCATATTCGCGCACTCATTTTAACGCCAACGCGCGAGCTCGCCATTCAGATTTATGATACATTCCGGTATTTTGGCAGGCGTCTGCGCCTGCACTCCGGCGTGGTGTTCGGCGGAGTCTCGCAAAACCCGCAGGTTGACGCGCTCACCCGCGGGATCGATGTGTTGATCGCAACGCCCGGACGGCTCAACGATCTGATCAATCAGGGCTATATTCACCTTGATGGCATCGAGATATTCGTGCTGGACGAGGCAGACCGAATGCTGGACATGGGCTTTATCCACGACGTCAAAAAGACGATCAAGCTGCTGCCCGCACAGCGTCAGACCATGCTCTTCAGCGCAACCATGCCATCCGAGATCGAGTCGCTTGCGCAAACGCTGCTGAAGAACCCCGCGATGATCAAGGTCGATCCCGTCACACGCGCGGTGGAGAGCATCGATCAAAGCGTCTATATGGTCGACAAACTAAATAAGCCGCTGCTGCTTGCGGAGCTATTACGCACCGAGGACATCAAAAACGCGCTCGTGTTTACCAATACCAAACACGGCGCAGACCGCGTCGTACAGAAGCTCTCTCAGGAGGGATTTGTCGCGCGCGCCATCCACGGAGACAAAGCGCAAAACGCGCGACAGGAAGCGCTCAAAAGTTTTCGCGACGGCAGAGTGCAGATTCTCGTGGCAACAGACATCGCAGCAAGAGGAATCGACATCCCCGAACTGTCTCACGTGATCAACTATGACCTCCCGGACGTAGCGGAAACCTACATTCACCGCATCGGGCGCACCGGTCGGGCAGGCCTTGGCGGAACTGCCATCAGCTTTTGCAACATCGATCATGTGGACAATCTGCGCGCAATCGAAAAGATGACCGGCTTGAAAATTCCTGTTCGGGAATCGCCATGGCCGATGCAGGTGTTTGTCAAAACAGTCAAGCAGCAGAGGCCGCCGCGCACGGACAAGCAGGTTTCATCGCGCCAGCGCTTCTCCGCCCCGGCAAAACCGAAGCAGGGAAGGTCTGAGCGATAAAGCTCCTTACTTGGAGATTTTCCCTTTTAAGGAAGCTTTTCAGAATCGCACGAACACCGCGCGTAGGCTGCGCGCGAGCCCCCATTATGCCAAACAAAACCACCCTTTCGGGTGGTTTTTTGTTTGGTTTTGCTGTTTTGACTTCTAAGGTGCGTCCGTAAGTCGCTTATCTCTTTAGTGTGAACTGGTGTTGCTCGGCGTTGGCAGAAACGGGATGATCCGCTTCGCAAAGCCGGGCATGGTCATCGTCTGAAGCCAGACTTTGCCCGGGCCGGTCAGCCGGGTATTCAGCAAGCCCTCGCCGCCAAATAGCAAGTTCTGGAATCCCTTGACCATCGTGACTTCGTACTGCACGCTCGCTTCATACGCCGCGATGTTGCCGGTGTCCACGATCAGGGATTCGCCCGGCGCAAGCGTCTTTTCGCAGATTGCGCCGTCGATCTCCAGAAACACCAGACCATTTCCGCTGAGCCGCTGGAGCACAAACCCCTCGCCGCCGAACAAACCCGCGCCGAGGTTTTTCACCACATGCGCGCTGACGGTAACGCCCGATTCCGCGCAGAGAAACGCGCTCTTCTGCGCGATCACATCCCCGCCTGCAGGGTTGACCGCGATGATCGCACCGGGGAACGTGGACGCGATCGTAACCTCTTGATT
>JBDKRF010000361.1:0-8922 GCA_039683525.1 Clostridiaceae bacterium | reverse complement strand
AATATCACGATTCGTTCCCTCACAGAACGTGCCGGGCTTTCCAGACAGACGTTCTACTTAAACTTTGTCGATAAAGACGCAGTCCTGATTCGGAATCTATCCGGTATGCTCGATGAAATCATGCTTCGGGTTCAGGCGGAACATGTAGACACGATTCGGAAACTGACTGAAGTCTACACGACGATTGTGGAGGAGAATGCACCCTTCTTCCGGCTGCTGGTGGAAAACGGCCTGACCGACCTTGCAAAGGGCGTGTTTCGCGAAAAGTTGAGCGATTTGCCGCCTGTGCTTGCGTGCCAACGGGAAAACCGCACGGATACGGAGCGGCGCTACTTCAACGCATTCTGGGTCGCGGCGTTTATCGAAGTTTACTCGATCTGGCTGCTCGAAGATCGAGCGACCGACCGCAAAGAGATCGTGTCGATCCTCAGTGATATCATGCGCGGAGATTACTTTTTTGCGCCGGATGATAAATAATAGGAGGTTGACCAAATGGCGAACATCAGCGACAAGCAAAGGAACCACTTCATGCTGCGTGGCCCGCTCGGCAAGCGGGGATATGATTGGTGGTGGCACAACTTTACTGCCGAAGACGCGCAAACGGGCGAACAGCAACCGTTCTTTATCGAATTCTTTGTCTGCAACCCTGCGCTGGCTGAAGACGAGCCGGTGTTTGGTCAGTTGCCGGAACGGAAACTGGACGGAAAGAAACCGTCCTATTTGATGGTAAAAGTCGGTTGGTGGGGTGAACAGGCGGGGCAGCTGCATCGCTTCTTTGCCTGGAAGGACGTTTCTCTGGCGTACGATAAAGACCTCGACATCAAGGCGGGCGACTGCTCCTGCTCGGAGACGCATACCAAGGGTCGCATCTCGCTCGCCGATGCGGAAGCGAAGGCACATCCGGAATACATGTGCAACGGCGGCACGCTTGAGTGGGACATCGCGATAGACAAAAAGATCGCGTTTCACGTCGGCTACGGCGCGTCGAAATTCTTCCAGCGGTTGAACGCGTTCGAGATGTTCTGGCACGCGGAGGGCATGAAGACCGCATACAGCGGAACGCTCCGCCTCAACGGTAGGGAATACATCGTGAAACCGGAGACGTGCTATGGATATGCGGATAAGAATTGGGGCGGAGATTTTACGAGCCCGTGGGTATGGCTTTCGAGCAACAATCTTGTCAGTAAAATCTCCGGCAAACGTCTGAACAACAGCGTGTTCAACATCGGCGGCGGGCGACCGAAGGTGCTTGGCGTTGCGCTGAACCGCAAGCTGCTTTCTGATTTTAATTATGAAGGAAAGAGCTATGAGTTCAACTTCTCCAAGTTCTGGACGCTCTGCCGCACGGAGTTTACAGGGCAGGAAACGGAGACGGAGATCCTCTGGCATGTCCGCCAGGAAACGACGACAGCTGTGATGGAGGTCGATATTCGGTGCAGCAAGAAGGACATGCTGCTGATCAACTATGAAGCGCCCAACGGCCAGAAGTTGCACAACCGCCTTTGGAACGGCGGAAACGGAACCGGCATCATCAAGATCTACCGGAAGAAGGGCGGAAAAGCGGTTCTCCTGGATGAGGTCGAGGCGAAGAACATCGGCTGCGAATACGGCGAATACGGAGCGTGATGGACATGAGTAAGAGTACGGTCGTCATTCAACAGGCTGCCCCGCTCGATTACTTAACGGACTTTGTCGTGCTACCGAAGACGTTTGGAACGGAGGCTTACGATACGATCCCGGAAGTCGTCGGCATTCGGCAGGCGGTGGATCAGGCGCTCGATAAACTCGACGCCGAGGTTCATTTTTCAGACCTTCTTTGCAACAACCGCCCGGTGATCATCAAGCCGAACCTCGTCTCGGTCTATCATGACAGCGGGTTTGATGAGCGGGATTACCCCGAAACCACGGATCCGCGCGTTTTCGAGGCCGTCGTGCGGTATATCAGCCGGTATACTAACGCGATCACCATTGCGGAGTCCTCCGGTAAACCTATGCCGACGCCCGTGAGTTTCCGCGTCGCGGGATATGACCGCATTGCCAAATATTACGGAGCGAAGTTGATTGCACTGGAACTGCGTCCCGTGGTTCGCTATATGCTGCCGAAAGCGGAGGTCATGAAAGAGGTCTATCTTCCGGACACGCTGGACGCAGCCGTGCGCAAGGAAGCGTTCTATATCTCTGTGCCGAAGATGAAGACGAATCTATACACCGGCGTCACGCTCGGATTCAAAAACGCGATGGGAACCATTCCGTATTTCCTGCGGGAGCGCAACCACAGCTACCTGATCGACAAAAAACTGGCGGACTTGCTGTATCTTTTCAAGCCGGATCTGACGGTGATCGACGGAATCATTGGCGGAGAGGGCAATACGCCCGCCCCGGTCGATCCCGTTCGTGTAGGCAAGATTGTCGCGAGCAACAACAGCGTGGAGGCGGATCGCATCACAACCCGCATGATGGGGTTTGATCCCGATCAAAACAAGTTGATGATCGAGGCGACACGGCGGGGATTTGGCGATCCTTCCGTGGAGATCATCGGCGAGGCGAGAGTGACGAAATTCCGCCCGGCAATCAGCTCGTTTATGGACGAGAAGACCGCACTGGAGTTCCCGAATTTGCTTGCGTTGGCGGGCCATACGAGAAACGGCGCGCCTTTTATAACCGACAAAGACAAGGTGACACCGGAGATCGCACTCGCCCTGGAGCAGGCGTGCACCGGCGGCTGCCTCGCCGCGGCGAAGACGGGGCTTGATTACTACAACTTCAAGAAGAGTGCTCGGCGGGATTTTGCGCTCTGCGTCATCGAGGGCGAGGGCATTCTGATCGATGGTGAGCGCTACTGGTTTGACAAAACTGGGAAACCGTATACGCTCGCCGATATCGCAGCTCTTCCGATGCGCAAGCTCGCGCTTGGCAACTGCGCGATGACGGCAAAGGGTGTCAGCCAGTTTGTTGCGACAGGCTGCTGCGATCCCGCGAAGTGCATGTCCGTTGTTTGCCGCGCGGCAGGCGTACCGATGCCGATCTTGAGCGTGAAGAACAAAGCATTGCTCCAGACCCTCCTCGGCATGGTGAAAACCGTGCTCGTGCGCAAGGAACACATTGCAGCAGGCCGCTATGTGGACTGCCCGACAACGCATGAGGACCGCGTGTTCGGATTGCCGATTCTTTCTCCGGAGGACGAAAAGAAGGATTTCATAGCCTGGCCGCTGCCGCCGATGACCGCACGGGAAAAGGCGATTCAGCTCAAGAGCCAGTGGGATATCGTGAAATCCGCGTGCGATTCCGGCCTCGGCGAAAAGACGCAGGGCTGGCAGATTGCGGGCTACTCGATTACAATATTGTTGTGGATCGGCGCGATTCTGCTTTCGATCCTGTCTGGCTGGCATTGGCTGGTTTTCGGGCTGCTGGCGCTGCACTTCGTTGAGCTGATCCTCATCGGCTATCAGACCGGCCGAAAAACCGGCGTACCATTCTGGAAGATTCTCAGCGGGTGCATGCTGTTTGGATTCATCTGGTGGCTGCCGTTGCAGCGGCAATTAAAGTATGACATAGGAGATGCATGCGAATGAAGAGTTGCCTGGGCAAGGTGTTACGGGTCAATTTGACAACCGGCGAAATCCGCACCGAGCAGATTCCGGAGCCCGTCTATGACGCGGTACTTTCCGGAAAAGGACTGGGCGCCTGGTATCTCTATCGAAACATTCCGGAAGGGGCTGACCCGCTCGGGCCGGATAACATCCTCGGTTTTGTTTCCGGGGCACTGACGGGTACGGGCGCGTTCTTTACCGGGCGCTGGACGGTGGTCTGTAAAAGCCCATTGACCGGCGGATGGGGCGACGCAAACTGCGGTGGCGTGTTTGCGCCGGCAATCAAGCAGTGTGGATACGACGGGATCTTTTTTTCCGGTGTTTCCGATCACCCGGTCTACCTCTGGTGCGATAACTCAGGCGCAGAGCTTAGGGATGCGAGCGCCTACTGGGGCATGGATGCGACCGAAGCGGAGGAACAGATCTGCCGCGATACGCGCAGGAAGAAGAAACCCTGCATAGCATCAATCGGTCAGGCAGGCGAAAACCTGTCTCTGATTTCCGGCATCTGCAATGAGGGCGGGCGCATTGCCGCGCGCAGCGGCGTCGGCGCGGTCATGGGCTCCAAGCGGCTCAAGGCGGTCGTGCTCGCGGGAACGAAACCCATGCCATGCGCAGATCGAGAGCGGGTGTTCGCGCTTTCCAAGAGTCTCGGCACAAAGCTGAACAAGATGTCGCTGCCTTCCGGACTAGGAGGGATGCTCGGTTTTGGCGGAACCATGCTTGGGAAGATGCCGAGCCTGCCGCTGGATGGCGCGCTCACGGCGTATCTGTTCAAGGAATGGGGCACGCCATCCAACACGCCGATGGCGATCACGAGCGGCGACGGACCGATCAAAAACTGGGCAGGCGGCCCGAAAGATGCGCCCGGTTCGGTTCGCGCTTACAACCCCGAAAAGATCATGCGTATCGAGTTTCAGAAGTACCATTGCTATTCCTGCCCGATGGGCTGCGGCGGGCGGCTGGATATCAAGAATATCGCCTACAAAGGCTTTCCCGAAACGCATAAGCCGGAGTACGAAACCTTGCAGGCGTTCGGCCCGCTGTGCAAGAACAACGATCTGGAAGCGGTGTTCTACATCAACGAGCTGCTTAACCGCGCAGGCATGGACAGCATCTCAGCGGGCAACACGGTCGCTTGGGCGATCGAGTGCTTTGAGGCAGGCATATTGACGAAGGAACAGACCGGCGGACTGGAGTTGACCTGGGGCAGCGCACCCGCGATCATAGCGCTTGTTGAGCGGATGATTCGCCGGGAAGGTATCGGTGATATCCTCGCCGACGGGGTCAAGCGCGCAGCTGCGCACTTTGGCGGCATGGAGCGGGCGATGCAGATCGGCGGACAAGAGCCGGGCATGCACGACAGCCGCAACGACCCGCAGCTCGCGGTCCATTTCGTTGCGGAGCCGGCGCCGGGCAAGCACACCATCGGTATGGGGCTACAATACGGCGCGATGTCGCTCCGCGACATCTGCTCCTGGGCGCCTCCCGCAAAGATGCACAAGAAATCGGAAGATTTGATTCCCAACGATACGCTCGCGTGGATCGCAAAGGCGAACGCATGCTATTCGATGCTGGTGGACGGTGCAGGCGGCTGCTATTATGCCGAAATGATGGGCGTACATATGTGGCGGTTGGTGGACTATCTCAATGCGGCGGCCGGATGGGACTATGACGGCGATCACTACATGCAGATCGGCGAACGGATTCAGACGCTGCGCCAGTTGTTTAACATCAAGCACGGCGTCGCGCCGAAGTCTTTTGTGTTGCCAGATCGCATGGAGGGCAAGCCGCCGCTGACGAACGGCCCGCTCAACGGTGTGCAGCTGCGCAATGACGAGCAGGTGTCTCTATATTGGAAGACGTTCGGCTGGGACGAAGAGACGGGCATACCGACGCAGGAGTCGCTGAACAAGCTCCAAATTCCGCAGCTGTTGGAGGTGGATGCACATGGCGCGTAAACATCCGGTTTTCACATATGATAACTGCGTGAGCTGCGGCATCTGCGCGCAGTCGTGCCCTGTATCCTGCCTTGCGATGACAAACATCCGCAAACAGGGCAAATACAAAAAGCCATGCCCCGAGATGACGGAAGAGGGGTGCACAGGTTGCGGTATCTGTGCCAAGGCATGTCCGATGGACACAATTCAAATGGTTGAGGATACTGTATCATGATTCGTATCAAGATCATTCCGCCACCGGGATCGGACCGATCCCGGCTCGACGAGCGCGGTTGGGTGGAACTGCCCGACGGCGCAACGTTGAAGGACGCGCTTCGCGTCGTGCGCTGCAACTCGGCGGTTGCGAGGTTATTGCTCGCGAGCGTCAACGGCGAACGCGTCGCGTTTTCCACGCGTTTAAATGACGGTGATGTGGTCGGATTCTTCATGATCTGCACGGGCGGATAATTGTGTTGTTACCAAATAGTAATCATTACAAGTAAGATGAAGCAGGGTTTACACGGCCATAAAGCCCGATTCTGGGTAAATTCTGCAGTTGTCAGGCACAAAACAGTGCTGTGAGGACGGAACACGTTTTTGCCCCTTCGCTTGCGCTCTGCTTTGTCTTCGAGGGACGCTAAAGACAAAATCAGTACATGTTCAGACATTCATCTCGGAAACTGCCGTTGAAGGATTCGAAGTGCGGGTTGTTTGTTGGTGCGCCGGGTCGAGAATTATCCAGTTTGACCTTGTTAAAGTTTGCCTAGGCATCCAATACCCTGGAGCGAACATCTTTTTCAAAGATAGGGCACCATTGCTTTGCGGATCATTTATCATTTCGATGATAAATTCCTCTTGACGATGAGTTTTAGTTATGATTAAATGATATATGTGGTGATATTGTGACAAAGGGACAAGCAGAGGCAAAGATCATCGAAGCGGTTAGCAAGTTCGAAATTGAGTATATGGGCAGAGGCCCAAAGCAAATTCGAACGCTGATCATTCAGGACCTGATCATCATCCGACTCAAGGGCTTTCTAAGCCAGTCCGAACAGAAACTGGCAGAGAATAGTCACGGAGTGGAGTTGCTCAAAAAAGTTCGAACCGTTCTATTTGAGAAATCTCGCGAGTATTTAATCGGGCTCATTCAGGAAGTGGTTGATATTGAAGTAATCAGCACACACTCTGATGTAAGCACAAAAACGGGCGAAAAAATCATCGTCATCACGACCGCTGAGAATCTGGAAGATCGATTTTCTAGATAAACAGCACCACAAAACATTGGAAGACTAAGACGTAGAGTTATTTTAACTAGACGCGCAGTAAGCCAATATTCAGTTCGTATGAACTGAATATTGGCTTTTTTCTATTTCACAGACTGCTCTACTGCAAACCGAACCAAACCACGGATCTGGACGAAAACCAAAGAGAAGAAAGGAATTCAACATGAGTATTTCAAACGCAGCATTACGCAACACAACCGACGACTATTCTTGCGAAGAACTAGCCCCGATTTTCAGCGATCGAGAGCTCTATATTTTCCTCGAACGTTTCTGTAACCAAGTAGCCGCCACCCAACCGGAATATCAGTCGTTCTTGCAGCATTTTTTTAATGACGAAGGTTACGTAGATATCTGGAGAATTCCGCATGTAATGATGGATGTTTTACTGCACAGAACGAGATTTAACCGCGTGTTTGACAACAGGGAATTTCGAAAGACGTTTCATCGGTTTATTCGCGAGTTGATGGTATTCTGCTCAAGAGAGTGCCATCGCAATACGCTAAGTGCACCTGTCAATGGTACGATAGGCACCCGCTCGCAAAGCAGCGGACATGATTACCTCAACGCGTTGATGACCAGTTTTTCGAGGGTGTTGGAGATTCTAGCGAGCGAAGAACACTGATCTTGCCGCCCGAAATTCAGAAGAGAATGATGAAAGAGGATGTTATATGAACGAGTATTTGAACCGCATGATCCTTCCGGAACGTTTACAGATGCTGACTGCAATGGCAGGGAAAATCACAATTCCTGAGACGCGTAATAGCCTGCTTGAGATGGCAATGGGGAGTTCCGATACGGATCTATTTGAAGTAGCCTATGATGTCCCCGGCATAGGAAGACATGTTGAAGCAACGGTTGCACGCTGCAAGAACGGCGCAGTGGTGAACTATACAGACATCTATATGCGCCGACGGGACCCCGATTGCATGGTCATCGCGGATGACGGTGAAACGGATAAGGAACGATATCAAGAGCGATACGGACAGGATTTTGAGGCACTGAGGGACTTGACGTTCGATTGGCTGTCGAATCAGAATCTCATATTGATGCCGTTTCTGGCAGGCAGAGACGTGCTGAGCTATCCGGCACTGTTGGTTGCCCCTGACAACGCGGGCTTTTTTGCAGCCGGGCTTTCCGATCTGCAAGGATTTATTCCGGGCAGTGAGATTCCTGAAGGGTTTCAACCCAAAGCGATTATTTATCTGGCACCCACGTTTCGGCACACCCATTTTTCCGGCAAACAGATGGTGGTACATAACAGGCTGGAAGATGCATATGAACTATTCTCCTATAACCTGTATCCGGGTCCGAGTGCGAAAAAAGGCGTATACGGTGTACTGATTCAGCTGGGTGAAATGGAAGGCTGGATCACCGCGCATGGTTCAACCGTGAAGATTATTACGCCGTATGACAATTCGATCACGATCATGCATGAGGGAGCGAGTGGTGGCGGCAAGAGCGAAATGGTGGAAGAAATCCATCGTGAGCTGGATGGCAGGATATTGTTGGCGCGCAATTTGGTTACCCAGGAGAAAACATATATTGAATTAACCGAAACCTGCGAGTTGCGACCCGTCACAGATGACATGGCGCTTTGTCACCCAAAACTGCAGAACGAGAGCAAAAAACTGGTTGTAACGGACGCAGAAAACGGGTGGTTTCTTCGGACAAATCATATCAAGAAGTATGGGACGGACCCGTATCTGGAAAGCATGTGCATTCATCCGCCGGAACCGTTGATCTTCATAAACTACGATACGGTGCCGGGATCGACCTGCCTTCTGTGGGAACATGCCATGGATGCACCGGGTAAACCGTGTCCCAACCCGCGCGTGATTATGCCGCGCAGATTTGTCCCAAATATCGTGAATCAGCCGATTGAGGTTGACGTACGCAGTTTCGGCGTGCGCACGCCGCCGTGCACTAAAGAGCAACCGACCTACGGCATCATAGGCATGTTTCACATCCTGCCGCCCGCGCTCGCCTGGCTCTGGCGGTTGGTTGCGCCGAGAGGGCATGATAACCCCAGCATTACGGACTCTGAGGGGATGAGCAGCGAAGGCGTTGGATCCTACTGGCCGTTCGCGACGGGCAAACAGGTGAATCAGG
>JBDKRF010000360.1:0-12677 GCA_039683525.1 Clostridiaceae bacterium | reverse complement strand
TATCGCTATCCAAATCTCGCGGAGCACATTCGCGTGCCGCGGCAGCCGGTCGGGCGACCGCTTCTGTTTGAAAGAGGCGAGCGCAGGTTTGGCGCGCGCATCATCGTCTGCGATGAATCCGACCTTGCGGGACTAAGCGAGCGTGTGCAGCCCGAGCCGCTGTTTCTCTGCATCGGAGCGCCGGATACGGATGTGTTTGACGCGCTCGACATCTGCGTTTTACCGGAATATGAGCAAAAAAGCGCTGTGCTCAACTTTGTTCAAAGATTGTTTGACCGATTGGACGACTGGACGGAGAGCCTGCGTCAGGCTGCGGAAACCGGAGTAGAGGTGGAGGAGCTGATGACCCGTGCCTCCGACATGCTGCAAAACCCGATCGTGCTGCTGGATGAACGCGGGCATATCGTGGCAGCGTCTGAGCGCAGCGATACCATTCCGATGGTCGATTTGTTTGCTGAAACGTCGGCATCGGACAGTACGATAGAGAGCAACATCGTACAAAAACTAGGAGACCCGGTTTCGCCGGATGCACTCTACGTATCCATGCAATCTGGTGCATCTTTTTTTACGCTCTTGTGCGCAGCATCGGATCGCCCGCTTTACGCAAGCGATGAGATCGTGTTTACGTCACTTGCAGGATATTTACGATTGATGCTCTCTCAACGCACCATGCGCTTTGGCAGCTCACGCAAGCGCCGCGCGGGGGAAGCTGCCGCGGAAGCTTTTCGTTCACTTTTCTTGCAGGAGCAGCCGGAACAAGCCTCAATCGATGTACTGTACAGTTTTGGTTGGGACGAAAGCGAGGAATACGCGTTGATCGCCATCGAGCCAGAGGATCGTAACCTTCGCGCCGCGCATATGGACGCCATCTGTGACGCTCTGGAAGATGCGTTGGAAGGGTGTAGCGCGTTTGCCATGCTCCCGATGATCGTATCGGTGATTCGCGCCGGACATCTGGAGCAAGAAGCGTGGATGGCACAGCTGCGAAGCTTTGCACAAACTCAGAAGGTGCGCATCGGCATCTGCGAACCGCTGACAGGGTTCCCGTATTTTCCGCAGCGGCTGGAGCAGGCAAAGCGCGCGCTCAACCATGCTACGGATCGGGACGGCGTAGTTGTTTATTCTGCAATCATTGAGCAGGAACTGATTCAAGAGTCATGCGCTACGTTCCCGCGAGAACTGCTCTGCATGCGCTCCGTGCTGTCGCTCGCGCGGTTTGATCAGGCGCACGGAACCAGTTATTTGGAAACGACGGAACAATACATCAGACATCACTTTAATGCGGTGAAGACGGCAAATGCCCTGTTCATTCACAGAAGTACATTTCTGTATCGATTGGACCGGATCAAAACGCAATTCGGTCTGGATTTGGATCATGAGATGCCTTCGCTTATGCACTTGCTGTTCTCATTAAAGATTGCGCGTGAGTTTATTTAATAAAAAGCGCAGGGAAAGCATTGAGCACAAAAAAACCGCCCGAAGGCGGTTGAGAAGAATCTATTATTTTCCGTTGCGGAGTTGTCCGCTGCGCACCGCGCGCGCGAGATAACCACCACGCTGCGCTTTGATGTCCGAGACCGTGACGACTGCGCCGATGCAGTGCGTTTCGAGCGTCGCAATCGCTTCCGGCAGGCGCTTTCGCTGCATGGTCATGATCAGAATACTGCGGTCATCGTCGCGACCGTGCGCGTCGATGGTCGTCATGCCAAAGCCTTTTTCGCGCAGGCAAGCTTCCGCTTCTCTCGCGGTGGCAAGGTCGGGCAAAACAACCTGCATGGAGCTAAGCCCGAACGCAAACAGCTCATCGAGCCAACTGCCGATGTAGTTGCCACAGGCAAACGCAACTGCGTAGACAATTCCCTTGAGGAAATCTTCCTTGAACCCCGTCAATACGCTGCTGGCAACGATCAACCACAGTGTGATTTCGATGATCGCAATCAGCGAACCGATGGTGCGCTCGCCGCGATTGATCAATACGATACGAAGTGTACCAAACGACACCTCGAGAATCTTACCTAAGAAAATGAAGAGATAAACCCAGATCGTCGAACCTTTGGCGAATGTCTCAATCGCCTGTAAGAATTCATTCATGGTTCAACCTCCTTTCAGCTTGCCGATTATACTGTGTTGGTGTTACGATTGTCAACGAAACCAAATGTGAACCAACGTGACGCAATAGCAAACCTAAATAACAACGATCGACGTTTGGCATACGTTTGATCACGTGATAGCGAGAGAATACGCGCGATGGAAATGACGACTGTAAAACAGATCAGCTATAGCGGCGGGGTGAATTGGAACCCCTGGCACGGTTGCCATAAAACATCCGCCGGATGTGCGCATTGCTATGTCTATCGCATGGATGGCAAGCACGGAAAAGACGCGAGCCTTGTCACCAAGACAAATGAATTTTACCTGCCGATTACGCATCTGCGTAACGGTTCCTACAAGATTCCGCCAGAGAGCTTTATCTGGACATGCTTTACTTCCGATTTTTTATTGGAGGATGCCGACGCATGGCGGGCGGAAGCCTGGCGTATGATGCGCGAGCGTAGCGACTGCGAGTTTTTGTTTATCACAAAGCGGATTACGCGTTTTTTGCAATGCCTGCCGGATGATTGGGGAGAGGGCTACCCGAACGTATCGATCTGCTGCACGGTCGAGAACCAGGCAAAGGTGGAGGAACGGCTGCCGGTATTTCGCGAAGTGCCGATCCGGCACAAGATGATCGTCTGCGAACCGCTCCTGGAGCGAATAGACCTGAGCGCACACCTTGGCGACTGGGTGGAGAGCGTGACGGTCGGCGGCGAGTCTGGAGATCAAGCGCGGCCCTGCTATTATGACTGGATTCTGGAGATCCGCAGGCAGTGCATCGAAGCAAACGTTCCATTTCGCTTTAAGCAGACCGGCGCGCACTTCATCAAAGACGGGAAACGCTATCAAATCAAGCGATCCTTACAGCACAGTCAGGCGCGAAAGGCAAACATCAATACAGAGAAGCGATAAGGGAGATCAGCCCTCAGGGACATACTCCGATACAAAGACGCCCTTGATACGGGAATCGGAGTCGCACTGTGCGGTTTCGCTGAAGCTGTCTCCGACGGCCACAGGCGTGGTGAAAGTATCGCTGATGATGACGCTGGAGATCACCTTGCCATTGCCGTCGATAAACTCAACTTGCGCCTCGATCGATGTGAGATCCTCCGTGCCGAGGTTGAGGAAGCGAACGCGCGCGCTGGTTGTGCCGCCGTCCACTTTCAGCTCGTGAACCGTGGTTTCGATTTGGCTACCGCCATAGAATATCTTCGATCCGGCGTTCAAAATCGTAGAGGATTCTACTTTGCATGCTGTCAGCAGCATGAAAATCGCCAGGGTTGAGACGAAAACGGTAAAGATCTTTCGCATGAAATAGAAAAACTCCTCTTGTTTGGCGCAAGCAATGTTGCGCTTGAATGATTTCATTATAGGTAATAATCTCGACAACTGCAATGAATTACGCTAAGATCGGAATAGTTTCACATCTATGTCAAAACTGTGTGTAAAACTGGTTCGATTCAGGCGTTGACAATCGTTTGGTGAATTTGCTATACTTCTCTAGGTGCAAATCTTGGAGAGATGTCCGAGTGGTTTATGGAGCTGGTCTTGAAAACCAGTGATGCTGAAAGGCACCGGGGGTTCGAATCCCTCTCTCTCCGCCAAAAACGGAGACATAACAATTAAATATGGAGAAGTACCCAAGTGGCTATAAGGGGCTCCCCTGCTAAGGGAGTAGACTGGGTTAACCGGTGCGTGGGTTCAAATCCCACCTTCTCCGCCACAAAAGAGCATTCGCAAGAATGCTCTTTTGACGTTCAATCATAATTCTTACTATCATAATTCTTACTATCATAATTCTTAGTATCTAAATTTTTCATCACTCCAGAATGAAACTTTCTGAAACCTATTTGAGTGCCTTGTTGAGTACCTTGTCCGCTTTCTTTAACCCGATCAACATCATACCCGCGATCACACAGGCTCCGCCGAGCCACTGAAACACGTCTGTTTGCTCGCGTAGCAGCAGGGTAGAGAGCACCATAGATGTCAGCGGCATCAGGCCGGAGAATGCAGCAGCAACGAAAGCACCGCTGCGCTTGATGCCCGCGTACCAGCAAAGATACGCAAGCGCGGTTACAAAAACCCCGTACCAGAGCAGTGCCGCCCACGAAACCAGGCCAATCTGCGAAAGCCGCGCAATCGGGTGCTCGAATGCTGCGGGAATCAGGCACAGCAGCAACGCCGATGCGGTCACCATTGTCGTTTGCAGCAAGGGATCAAGCGGGTGCCCCGCTTCGGCTTTTCTAAGGACAGAAGAACGGCAAACGATGTTGAACACCGACTCACTGGCAGCAGCGCCCACCACCAGGAGGTTCCCTAACAGGTGCGAGTTGCTGATTCCAACCCCTTCCTTTAATAATCCCTGTACGAAGAGTACACCAAGAATGGTCGAAAGAATTCCGATGAGCGCGCGACTGCCGACCTTTTCCCACAGGACTGTCCATGCAAGAAACGCGGTGATTGCGGGCGTTGCCCCGGTAAGGATGCCCGCCTCCAGTGCGCTGGTTCTCGAAATACCGTTGAGAAGAAGAAAGCGAAACAGAAACATGCCAAAGAATGCCTCGATCAGGATCATCACGGCTTGGTAAACGGTGATCTTGCGAAGTGTTAGTTTTAGCGTTCGGTAGCTCAGCGGAATCAGCAGCAACAGCGCGAACGCCATGCTGACCGCAGCGATGGTAAACACACCCAGCTGATTGGAAACATACCGCGCGGCAACCACGCTGGTGCCCGCGAGAGAAAATGCGCCGGTTAAGTAGAGTTTTCCGATGCTTGATTCGTTCTTCATAGAATCTCCATTGCGTTTTTTCCAGAATCTGATACGATTCTAATCGGAGAACTGGTATTACGGAATATCCAATATAGAATTAATACAACCATACCAGTGAATGCTGAATATGCTACCCGCAGTTGATCGAACCAAACAGGAACCCATTTGCAGGCAGATCTACAAACAACTCAAAACGCAAATTCTAAGCGGTGATCTCGCGCAAGGAGAGGCGCTTGCCTCCACGCGGCAGTTGGCGGGCGATCTTGGCGTCTCGCGCAGCACAGTGGTCGAAGCGTATGACATGCTGCTTGCGGAAGGATTCTTAGAGAGCAGGCAAGGCTCGCAAACCGTGGTTGCACAAGGCGTTGCGATGCAGGTGCCTCGCGAAAAACAATCGCTGCGAAAAGAGCCGAAAGAGAGGCAGGTTCACGCCGACTTTACGACCGGAAGGCCGGACTTGGAGCAGTTCCCGCGCGCGCAGTGGATACGCCTGCTGCATCAAGCGACGCAGAATCTACAGCCTTCCGACTTTGGCTATACCGGCCCGCGCGGATATGCGCCGTTGAGAGCTGAAATCGCCGCTTGGCTTTCGCGCAGCAGGGGAATCGCGGTCGATGCGGAGGATGTGTTCATCACGGCAGGCGCGACGCAGGCACTGCGCATCCTCGCGGATTTACTCTGTGCAAACCATGGCCGCGTCGTCATGGAAGACCCGTGTCACAAGGGACTGTATGATACGTTGACCGCCTGCAATTGCCAGATCGTACCGATTCCGGCAGACGACCACGGTATACAGGCCGACCTCCTGACCGGACAGGAGCAGGCGCGGATGATTTACGTAACCCCGTCGCACCAGTTTCCGCTTGGTGGTATCCTTCCCGCGGCAAGAAGAGCGAGTTTGATTCGCTACGCACGAGAACAGCAGATCTATCTTGTGGAAGACGACTATGACAGCGAATTTCGCTTTTCCGGCGCACCGATCTCACCGCTGTACGCGCTCGATCCGGAGCGAGTCATTTATATTGGAACATTCAGCAAGTCTGTGTTTCCCGCGCTTAGGATCGGCTTTGTGCTGTTGCCCAAAGAGTTGCAAGCGCAATGGTGCTATCTGAGGACGCATCACGATGTACAAAACCCGATGTTTGAGCAGGCGGCGCTTGCGGAGTTCCTTCGGTCGCGCGCACTCGATCGGCACATCCGCACGATGCGAAATCGGTATGCTAAGCGCCGTCAAGCGCTGATTGATGCGCTGATAGAACAGTTTGGCGAGCAGTGTGCTATCTGCGGCGACGCGGCGGGGTTGCACCTCGCGGTTTCGTTTCAAGGTAGATGCTTCGACAAAAGCTTTCAGAAGTTTTGCGCGGAAAGAGGCGTTGTCGTAAGCGCGATGGAATCGCACTGCATCGTCAAGGGACAGCATCAAAATCAGCTGCTACTGGGATATGGGCATCTTGCTCCGGAGGAGATCATAAAAGGCGTTCAACTGCTCGCCGCATGCATCCGCGCTTATGAGGCAACAGCATAGTTGACGATTGCCGGATGACGTGATACGTTACAGATGATCAATCAAAATATCCGGAGGATCAAAATGCAATACCGCAACGCAACGATATCGGACATCCCGCAAATCGAAAGCTTACAAAAGCGTTATCACGTTTCGTTCATCAGCGAAGAGGAGAAGAAGAACGGCTTTGTGACCACGCTCTTTACGACGGAGCAGCTGACGGAGCTCATTGAACAGGAAGACGGCATCTCGCTAGCCTTCGATGGCGACAAGGTCATAGCCTACGCCATGGCGGGAAGCTGGCAATTCTGGAGCAAATGGCCGTTGTTTCAATATATGATAGCCGACCTGCCCAACACGCAATATCTGGCGCAAACGCTTTCCACTGAGAATTCGTATCAATATGGCCCCGTCTGCATCGACATGGCCTATCGCGGGCAGGGTGTGCTGCAGGCGCTCTTTGCGCACTCCGCGCGGCAGATGGGGAAGCGATATCCCATCCTCATCACGTTTATCAACCATGTCAACACGCGCTCTTACAAAGCGCACACAGAGAAGGTCGGTCTGGAGGTGATCAATAACTTCTCGTTTAACGGAAACAATTATTACGAGCTCGGGTATGACACCGCGCGCGCCAGGCAGGAAGAAACAACAGGAAATCCTTCATAATAATCACTTGAAAAGCGCAATGTTGCGCTTTTTTGCATGAATGACTGCAAATTTTTCGTGAAATCTGCATTATAACATTTGAAATTAACATTTTGAACTTGATGATCAGGAACACGGGTAGTATGATATACAAATTATTTCTAGCGTTTGTAAGAGGGGTATGATCATGAGAAAAACTAAAATTGTCTGCACCATCGGGCCTGCGTGCGAATCGGAAGAGACGCTGAGCGCAATGTGCCGTGCGGGCATGAATACGGCAAGACTGAATTTTTCGCACGGTTCGCACGAGGAGCATCACCGCCGTATCGAGCTGATCAAGAAGGTTCGCGAAGAGCTGGATATGCCGATTGCCATCATGCAGGACACAAAAGGCCCGGAGTTTCGGATCAAGACGTTTCAAACGGGCAAGATTATGCTCAACGAAGGGGATACGTTTACCTTCACCACAAAGGACGTACAAGGTACGCAGGAGCGCGTTGCGGTCAACTTCAAAGGGCTAGCCAGCTCGCTGGAATCAGGAGATCGCATTCTCGTCAACAACGGGCTGCTGATCTTTGAGGTGCTGGAGCTGACGAAGACGGACGTGGTCTGCAAGGTACTCGCAGGCGGCGAACTCACCGACCGTAAGAGCATGAGTTTCCCAAACAAGGTCATCTGCCAGGAATACCTGAGCGAGCAGGACAAGGCGGATCTGCTCTTCGGTGTCCAACACGACGTGGACTACATCGCGGCGTCGTTTGTATCCACGCGGCAGAACCTGATCGACCTCAAAGCGTTTCTAAAGGAAAATGGAGGCGAGGAGATCGCCATCATCGCGAAGATTGAGAATAGAACCGGCATCAACAACATTCACGAAATCTGCGAAGAGTGCGAAGGCATCATGATTGGCCGTGGCGATCTCGGCGTGGAGGTTCCGTTTGAGGAACTGCCCTATATTCAAAAGTATCTCGTGACAGAGTGCCGCCTGCTTGGTAAGCGCGTCATCACCGCAACCGAGATGCTCGAGAGCATGATCCATAACCCGCGCCCGACACGTGCGGAGATTTCGGACGTAGCCAACGCGGTTTACGACGGCACTAGTGCGGTCATGCTCTCCGGCGAAACAGCGGCGGGGAAATATCCGGTGGAGTCGGTTGCAACGATGGGGAAGATTGCGGAGGAGACGGAGAAACATATCCATTATATTAAGCGCTTCCGCAATACCGAGTTTCATATCAAAAACACCGTTGACGCGATTTCTCACGCAACCTGCGGCATGGCGATCGATCTGGATGCGCGCGTCATCGTCGCCTGTACGTTGACCGGCATCACAGCGCGGATGATCTCGCGTTTCCGCCCGCCGATGGATATCATAGGACTGACCACCGATCGCAAGGCTTGGTATAAGCTTGCATTAAGCTGGGGCGTCATTCCTGTGATGAGCGGAACATTTACCTCGACCGACGTGCTGTTCTATCACGCCACCGAGACCGCCAAGAAGATGTTTGATCTGAAATCGGGCGACCACATCATCATCACCGGCGGCCATGTCAGCGGGGTTTCGGGCAACACTAGCCTGATTAAGGTGGAGACGGTGTAAGTATTTCTGTTGGCGATGTGCATTTTGCAAGATATTATTCAAAATGTATTGACACCCATGGATCATATATGTTATATTATCGAAAATTAAACAAAAAATGCGATGAAAGAGACATGCTGATCGCAAGATCGTCTTTAGAGAGCCGGTGGTAGGTGCAAACTGGTGGCGACGCGGGCAGCGGATCCCTCCCGAGCAGAGACGCCGAAGCATAGTAAGCGTATTACGGCAGGCACCGTTATGAGCCAGGGTTTGATAGAACCTGATTTAAGTGGATCAGTGCGTTTTCGGCATACTTACAGATGCAAGAGAACACCGGATCAATTTGAGTGGTACCGCGAGGACGAATTCGTCCCCGTCTCAATTAGGAGACGGGGATTTTTTATAACCAATTATCCCTTGGGTAAACGGTTTAATACTGAAATTCAGAAGCCCGAAAGCGGGCATTCATGAGTAGCGATATTTGCAGGAGGCAACGATATGAGCAAGGTATATTTACTGGATTCAACCCTGCGCGACGGTGCGCAGAGCGTTGGCATCTCCTTTTCTGTACAGGATAAAATCAAGATCGCGCGCATTCTGGACGAACTTCAGGTGGATTATATCGAGGCGGGCAACCCCGGCTCCAACCCCAAGGATATGGAGTTTTTCGAACTGCTTCGGCAAAACCCGCTGAAGTACGCAAAGGTGACTGCCTTTGGTGCCACGCGCAAGAAGAACATCGCGGTGGAAGAGGACGTGAACATCAAGTCTCTGCTTTCTGCAAACACCGACTGCGTCACGATCTTCGGCAAATCCTGGGATATTCATGTGACGGACATCCTTCGCGCCGAGCTATCCGAAAACCTAGCGATGATTCGCGACACTGTGCGATACCTAAAATCCAAGGGCAAAGAGGTCGTTTACGACGCGGAGCATTTCTTCGATGGTTACCGTGCAAACCCCGATTACGCATTGAGTACGCTGCAAGCAGCTTACGAGAGCGGCGCGGATTGCCTGTGCCTTTGCGACACAAACGGCGGAAGCTTCCCGGATTTCGTGCAAAACGCAACGCGGCTCGTCAAGGAGCGTTTTCCCGTATCCATCGGCATCCACGCGCATGACGACGCGGGCATGGCAGCAGCCAACAGCGTGCTTGCGGTCACCGCGGGCGCAAACCATGTGCAGGGAACGCTCGCGGGCTTTGGTGAACGCTGCGGGAATGCAAACCTTTCGACGGTGCTGGCAAACCTGCAACTCAAACTAAACTTCGATTGCGTACCCGAAGAAGCGCTGGAGCGATTGACCAGCACGGTTCATGAAGTAGCGGATATCTCCAACATCAGCGTTGGAAAGAATATGCCTTACGTCGGCGCAAACGCGTTTGCGCACAAGGGCGGCATGCATGTTGACGGCGTCATGAAAAATTCGCTTACGTTTGAGCATGTTTCTCCCTCCGCAGTAGGCAATAATCGAAGAGTCATGATGTCCGAAGTGGCGGGCAGGAGCGCGATCCTTGAAAAGGTCAAAGGATTTTATCCCGACATCAAGAAGGATTCCGAAGAAGCAACGAAGATCATCGACATGGTCAAGCAGATGGAACATCAAGGGTATCAGTTTGAGGGAGCGGAGGCATCCTTCGAGTTAGAGGTACGAAAGCTCCTCGGCGTACGGCCAAAGTTCTTTGAGCTGCAAATGCTCAGCGTGGTAGACGAGCCGCAGTCCGAGAACCAGAACCGCAAGAAACCTTCGCTTGCTTCCATCAAAGTGTTGGTTGCCGATAAGCTGGAGATCACAGCCGCGGAAGGCTTGGGTCCGGTCAACGCGATCGACGCCGCATTACGAAAGGCGCTGGAGGTATTTTATCCCGAAATCGGAGAAATTCGATTGACGGATTACAAGGTACGTGTGCTGGACAGCGAGAGCGCAACGGCGGCAAAGGTACGAGTCCTCATCGAGTCCACGGACGGACACGAATACTGGACAACGGTAGGTGTCGCGGTAGACATCATGCAGGCAAGTACGCGTGCGCTGATGGACTCCATCGAATTCAAGCTGCTCAAGTCTCAGGCGCAGTCGAAGTACTTCGAGGCGCAGAGCGAAACCGCATAATTTGAGATTCACCTAAGATCGAAAGGGGTATGATATATGAAACTCACAGGAGCACAAATCCTGATCGAATGCCTTGTGGAGCAGGGGGTCGACACCGTGTTCGGTTACCCGGGCGGCTCGGTACTCAATATCTATGATGAGCTGTACAAAAGCAGCGACCGCATCACGCATATTCTTACCGCACATGAACAGGGCGCATCCCACGCGGCGGACGGCTACGCCCGCGCGAGCGGCAAGGTTGGCGTCTGCATCGCAACCTCCGGCCCGGGGGCGACAAACCTCGTCACTGGGATCGCGACTGCGTATCTCGACAGCGTGCCGGTCGTGTTCATCACGGGAAACGTCAACGTCAACCTGATCGGCAAGGACAGCTTTCAGGAAGCAGATATCGCTGGTATCACCACGCCGATTACAAAGCACAACTTCATCGTCAAAGACGTGAAGGATTTAGCCGAAACCGTTCGGGAAGCGTTTGATATTGCGCGCGCCGGCAGACCCGGCCCGGTGCTGGTCGATATCCCGAAAAACGTGACCGCGGAATCCACCGAGTATGAAGCAAAGCAAATCGACACCGCGAAGAAAGGTACGCCGATCAGCGCGGAATCCGAGGCCGGAATCAAAGCGCTTGCCGATATGATCCGCGCCAGCCAGAAGGTGTTTCTGCTCTGCGGCGGCGGCGTTCTGCTCTCCGGCGCAAGCGATGAAGTGTATCGGCTCGCGGAGCTGATCAAAGCTCCCGTTGGCTGCACGCTGATGGGCACAGGCAGCTTCCCCTCGACACACCCAAACTTCACAGGCATGATCGGCATGCATGGTACCAGAGCAACCAACGTCGCAGTTTCCGAAAGCGAACTCTTCATCGCCCTCGGCAGCCGTTTCAACGACCGCGTGACGGGGGATGTGAACAAGTTCTGCAAGACCGCGAAGATCGTTCAGATCGACATCGACGCGGCGGAGATCAACAAAAACGTTCGCACTGCGCATCACATCGTTGGCGACGTGAAGACCGTGCTGCAGCGCCTGCTTGATTTAATTGAAGGCTCGCCTGTTGATACAGTCGAGCGGGAGAAATGGCTTGGCGCCATCCAAACGCTGAAGATGCCGGTTCGCGCGCTGCGTCACAACGGGTTCTCGCCCAAAGCAATTCTGACCGAAGTGCAGAACCACTTGCCTGAGGATTCCATCATCGTGACCGACGTGGGACAGCATCAAATGTGGGCCGCTCGCTATTATGAGTACAATCTTCCGGGAACCTTCATCACCTCCGGCGGATTTGGTACGATGGGTTACGGCGCGGGTGCATCAATGGGCGCCGCGATGGCAAGGCCGGATCGCAAGGTCGTGTTGATTACCGGAGACGGATGCTTCCGCATGAACAGCAACGAGCTGGCGACGATGCAGCATTACGGCATCCCCGTTATCATCATCGTGATGAATAACGGCGTTTTGGGCATGGTGCGCCAATGGCAGACCGTGTTTTACGGAAAGCGGTACTCACAGACGAACCTTGACCGCGGCCCGGATTTCGCCAAGCTTGCGGATGCGTATGGACTCAAGGGGTATTCCGTCTGTTCGCTGGAGCAGTTTGACGAAGCATTCACGCAGGCGATCGCTTCCGGTGAGACAGCGGTGATTGACTGCCACATCGGCTGCGACGAGACCATCACGCCGATGGTTGCACCCGGCAAACCCATTACGGAGTTTGTGCTGCATGAGCACGAGCATTCGGATCAGCAGAAATAAGAAGGGAATACGAGTATATGCGCAGCGATGAAGTCACCAAAAATGCGGAGCGTGCGCCGCACCGCTCTTTGTTTAAAGCCATGGGATATACGGATGAAGAACTCAGCCGTCCCCTGATCGGAATCGCAAACCCCAGAAACGAAATCGTACCCGGTCACTTTCATCTTGATCAAATCTCGGACGCGGTCAAGGCGGGCATCCGCATGGCGGGCGGTACTCCGATCGAATTT
>JBDKRF010000359.1:0-3870 GCA_039683525.1 Clostridiaceae bacterium | reverse complement strand
GTATATTATTTATCTGGAAAAATATATCAAGGATCTGGAAATTGAAGTCAAGTGTCTGGGCAATATCTGCTTAAACCAGGTCATTCCGGCGGCGGTGGAATACCAGAAGAGCGTGGCCGAAGCCGTGATCGCGACCAAAGCGGCGCTCGGCGGCACGGCGGTTGCCGCGGAAACCGACCTCTTAAAGAAAGTCATCCGTCTGGTCAATGCCATCTACGACGGACACAAGGAAATAATGGCCGGGATGGAGGCAGCCAACGCCGTCCATGACGAAGCAAAAAAAGCGCAAGCCCTCTGCGGAAAAATCAAACCAAAGATGGAGGCGCTGCGGGAATCCGTGGATGCCCTGGAAAATCTGGTGGATGATGAGCGGTGGCCTCTGCCCAAGTTCTGGGAAATGTTGTTTATCTGCTGACGCAGACGCCGGGGCGGTGTTCCACGCCGTCCCGGCTCTCTTAAAGGTCATGGAGTTGCAAAAGGACCAACCGTGAAAAACACTAAATTTATTTTTGTGACCGGCGGCGTTCTGTCGTCGCTGGGCAAAGGCCTGGCGGCGGCATCGATTGCGGCCGTCCTGGAATCGCGCGGGCTTCGGGTGTCGAATCAGAAGCTGGATCCGTATATTAATGTTGATCCGGGGACGATGAGCCCGTTTCAGCATGGGGAAGTTTTTGTCACGGACGACGGCGCGGAGACGGATCTTGACCTGGGTCACTACGAGCGCTTCATCGATGAGGATTTGAACCGATACTCGAATCTAACGACCGGAAAAGTATACTGGAATATCCTGACCAACGAGCGCGCGGGCGCCTACCTCGGCGAGACCGTGCAGGTGATTCCGCACGTGACCAACGAGATCAAACGCTTCATCTACAGCGTTGCGGATGCGACGCATGCGGACGTGGTCATTACGGAGATCGGCGGCACGATCGGCGACATCGAGAGCCAGCCGTTCCTCGAAGCCATCCGCCAAGTCGGCCACGAAGTAGGCCCAAACAACTGCCTCTTTATCCATGTCACGCTGGTGCCATATCTCTCCGGCTCGGACGAGCATAAATCCAAGCCCACACAGCACTCCGTCAAAGAACTGCAATCCTCCGGTATCACTCCGAACATCATCGTCATGCGCGTGGATCGTCCCGTAGACGATAATCTCAAGCGTAAGATCGCGCTGTTCTGCAACGTGAAACCCGACTGCGTGATCGAAAACCTCACGGTGGAGACGCTTTACGAAGCGCCGATCATGCTGGAGCGCAATAACTTCTCCGAGGTCGTCTGCCGCGAGCTTCAGCTCGATCTGCCGCAGCCGAACCTAAAGGAATGGAACGAGATGCTGGATCGCGTGCGCAACAGCAAGGAGCACGTCAAGATCGGCCTCGTCGGCAAGTATGTCAAGCTCCACGACGCATATCTCTCCGTTGCGGAAGCCATGCGCCACGCGGGCTATGAAAACAGCGCGGTGGTCGAGATCGACTGGATCGACTCCGAAACCATCGATGCAAAGAACGTAGCAGAAAAGCTTGCGGGACTCGATGGCATCGTTCTGCCTGGCGGATTTGGTGTGCGTGGGGTAGAGGGCATGATCCAGACCGCGAAGTATGCGCGGGAAAACAACATTCCCTACCTTGGCCTGTGCCTCGGGATGCAGATCGCCGTGATTGAATATGCGCGCAACGTCGCCGGTCTCTTTGGCGCAAACAGCGGCGAGTTTGACGAAAACAGCCCGCACAAGGTCATCGACTTTATGCCGGATCAGTATGCGACCATCAACAAGGGCGGCACGATGCGCCTTGGAACCTATCCTTGCAAGGTGATGCCGGGTTCACTACTCGATCAATGCTATGCGCAGCCGTTGATTCACGAGCGGCACCGTCACCGCTATGAGTTCAATAACGACTATCGCGACCGCCTCTCCAGCGTGGGGCTCGTGCTTTCCGGCGTGTCGCCGGACGAGCGCATTGTGGAGACGGTGGAGCTCAAGGATCATCCGTTCTTTATCGGTGTGCAGTTCCATCCGGAATTCAAGAGCCGCCCGAACCGCGCGCATCCGCTCTTCAAAGGGTTTGTCGCAGCGGCACTCAAGAATAAGAAATAATCTCTTCGACGCACTACGCCCGCCATCCGGCGGGCGTTTTTCGTTGCGCAATTCATCGTTTCGCGCTAAGATGAGTTGTAGTTCGGTCAAACCGGCTAAAACAGGAGACAATATGCAGACATCTGGCAAAAGGCTTTTTTCCGTTTGGGAACTCTATCGCATCATGACGCTGGCGTTTCGCTCGATCCCGCTGCTTAGAAAAGCGAAAGCCGCCGGAAAGATGGACAAAGCATTTTTAGAGCGCATCATGCTCGCGGTGACAGAGGTCAACGGCTGCGCGATGTGCTCGTATTATCACACCAAAGTAGCGCTGGAGGAAGGATTCCGCGCGGAGGAGATTCGCGCCATGCTCGGCGGGAATTTTGCCGATGTACCGGAAGAGCAGCTTGGCGGTGTACTCTTTGCGCAGCATTACGCGGATCAGCGCGGAAAACCCACGCGCGAAAGCTGGGATCGAATTGTGCAGGAATACGGCGAAACCGGCGCATACGGCATCCTCGCGGTCACGCGGATGATCATGATGGGCAACGCGATCGGCATTCCATCCGGCTCGTTCCTGCTGCGCTTTCGCGGCAAGGCAGACCCGAGGAGTAACGTGTTTTATGAGCTCATGATGATGCTTGCGATGGTGGTGTTTATTCCGCTCGCGGGGCTCACCGCCATCAGCTTGAATCTGCTCAAAGTGCCGATCATCAAATTCTAAGAACTACGCATCATTAAAAAAAGCACGCGGTTTGGTTTCCGCGTGCTTGTTTGTTTTTTGGATGTTAAGAACAGATGGAACAGCCTGGATTTCTGGAGATGGACACAAAATCCGTCGTCATGCTGGTTCCATCATAGAGGAGCATGCGCCCGTCCGTCGGGTTTGGCAGCCCGAGCAGAATGTTTGCCGCGCACTGCGCCTCCAGCGAAGAAATCGCGGAGACGACCGGCGCAAAGCTGGGGATATGTGCGGTAGGAGGCGGCGAGTCGTCGCCATAATAGCAGGCAAGGCAAGCGGTTTTACCCGGGCGATACGTGTAAACAAACCCATTCATGCCGTGAATGCCCGCATCGACAAGCGGAACACGGGATTGTACACATGCGCGGTTGACGAGTCGCCTGGATGCAATCGAGTCCACCGCAAGCAAGATCAGATTGTAGCGGGGAATCAGCTTTGCCGCGGTGTCCAGCGAGAGATAGAACGCGTGCGGCTCCAGAATCAACTCCGGCGCATAGGCGCGAAGTTTTTCGAATGCGGATTGCGCCTTGCTTTTGCCGATGTCGTCCGGCGTATGCAGATACTGTCGGTTGAGGTTTGAGAGCGAAACGACGTCACCGTCGCAAAAGCCGATTCGGCCGACGCCGATGCTGCAAAGGTCATACAGCAGCGTGGAGCCTAAGCCTCCGCAGCCAACGACCAGCACGGACGCGGCGGTGAGCCTTGACTGACCCGTTTCTCCGATTTGCGGCAGCAGGATCTGCCGCTCATATCTGCCGTTCATTTGCTGTTATGAGCGGATATCCTGAATCAGTGCGGTAAACTCCGGCTCATGCCAAAGCACGGGTACGGGGTAGATGGGGTTTGCTTCCTTCATCGCCCACTTGATCATTTGGGGAACGTCTTTATCCTGAATGAAATCGAACTTATCCTGAATCTTCATGTCCGCGTTCATGCGGCGAATTTCGCGGATAAAGGCTTTCGCTTTCTCTTCGTCGTCTTTTCCATTGATGCCGACCGCTTCCGCAAGGCGCGCAAGCTTATAGTAGACGGCAGGGCCGAAGTGCTCCATCAC
>JBDKRF010000358.1:0-2679 GCA_039683525.1 Clostridiaceae bacterium | reverse complement strand
GATCAAGCCGCGGGCTGCATTCATACGGTTTCCGTCTCCGAGGAGATCAAGGGACTCAACGTCTGTCCCGACGGAGCCATCGTGGCATGTAACGATGCAGGCGGTGTGATGCGTCTTGACGCTTCAGGAGCGATTAAAAGCACGCTTGCTCTTGCACACGGCGCGTTTGTGTGTCTCCAAACCAGCGACAGCGGCTTTGGCATCTCATCCTTTGACGAGAGCATCCTTTTTCACACGCATATACCGGGATACGCGTGCGTTATTCCCGGCGGCGGACCTGCCATTTCGGTCGCGGGCAATTTTGCCGCCACCACGAGCGGCGTGTTCTCGCTTTGCGTGCAAAAGAATCTGGATTATCTGCTGTGCGGCGTTGAAACCTACCAGGAGACAGATTCGCAAAACAAGCGCTTTACAAACGCAATCTGCGCGGGCTATGCCGCACTGGAACGGCGGGAGATTCAGCAGGCGCAGGAACAGTTGCATCTCGCAAGACAAATTCGGCTTGAAGACATCGCGTGCATCCAACTCAACGACGCAATCGGTCGCTATGGAAAGAGAGTTGGCATTCGGACGATCTATCAAGTGAATCAAAAAATGGAGCACCCCTTCCCCGTCATCGGTGCCCAGATCAACCACGCAAAGGACGCGGTTGTCACGTTTTGTCAGGAGGGGCTGATTCACCTCTATTCCATAGAAGGTACGTTGCAAAACAGTTGGTACATCAAGGACATCACGTTTAAGAACGTCTATTTTTCAGCCGATGATCGTGAACTCATCGCGATTGGAACGGATACATCGTATTGGATCAATCTTGCCACCAAGCAGATTCAACGTGCTATGCACGATTTCCGCTATATAACACAAAACGCACGATTTGGTATCCTCCCAAGCGAATGCAAAGGCTCTCTCGATCTGTTTGACAGAGAACAAGAGGTCACCATCGCCTCGATGGACAACTGCGGCGATGTCATCTTGAAGGCAGTGGAGCAACGCGGCAAGCTTTATCTCTTCACGACCAATCGGGTAGGCGCGTTGGATACGTTCCTTTCTTCGATTCTGGTGATCGACCTTCAAACCGGAAAAGTGGTGGAAGACCATCGCTTTTCAACGCGATCCGAAGATCAAGCGTCCACATCGTTTCAAGTGCATAATCTCTTCTGTGTGGATTCCGATGGGCGCCTCTTTGGCGGTAAGGTTTATAAAAACCGACCTGCCATCATCAGCAGCGTTGAGTTTTACGCACAAAGCGGAAAGCTCTATCCAACCAATCGCAGTTTGTTTGCAGCGTTTGATAAAAGCACCACTGTCATCACGGATGCTGTATTCAGTCAAAACAGTGATTTCTTCTTTGTTGCGGATGCCAGCGGAGCCGTCACCGTTTATGACGTCGCTGGTCAAAAAACGGCGGTTTCGCTGCAAGCACACGCGCATCAAATCAACTGCATTGCATTGGAGGAATCCTTTCTCATCACAGGCGGGCGCGATGGTCTTCTCCAGTTTTGGAATATCGTGTGGGAGTATTCCGTTATCTAGAAAATCAATCAAAATGAATGGAGGAAATATAAATGTCTTTTATGGAGTTTGGCGAGCGAAACCTTGATATCGTCTCATTTGGTGAACCGACGCTGTTCTTTCTGTTTGCGCCGTTGCAGGAAGGTAACTCGGTCAATCAAGCCGCGCTCAACGCAACGATTTCGCACTTTCAAAAGCAGAATATGGAAGCTTTGCTTATCGCGCAAACGCTTTGCATGCGCTATCTAGTACCGGAAAGCAACACGTATCAGTGCGGCATTCTCAACAAAGTCACCAGTGATCACGTGTTTTTTATTATGCCAAACGAATGGAACGCTGCGACCATCGTCATGGGAGACAACGCGTCACTGATCCCCGTTGCGGATTTGATCAATTTCTTTCTTGAGAGCAACTTTGATGGTTACTTAGCGCTGAGTGATCGCAGATGCGCGCCGTTTATAAAAGATCAGGGGCTTTATACTGTTTGCATTGCCGTGAAGATTGACGATCAGGATGATCATCTAAAGAAGTTTGTGAGCCTTGCCGATCTGGAGGGCGGTAATTCGTCGTTAGCAGGAACGGTTCAGTCAAAATCCTCACCAAACCCGACTCCCGCAAAAAAGCGCTTCTCCTTGTTTGGCAAAAAGAAGTAACTTAACAGGACTCAGGAGACACAAATGCGCAAAACAGACGAAACCATCCATGACCCTAGCTCTCCAAAGTCAGGCGACACTACGACAATTCTCGACAACGCCGAAATTTCGTCCGTCGGTGGCTCTGACGCGTCCGAAAGCGCCGAAGATATCTGCTATGAAAAAGGCACAACCATTCTCGACACCTACCGCGTGGAGAGCGATGCAATCGTAAGCGGCGGCATGGGTCGCGTTTGGCGTGTGCATCACACGGGCTGGAATGTCGACCTTGCAATGAAGCGGCCACGCGCAGAGTTTTTCTCAGGAGAAAAGAGCAAGCAGGACTTCATAAACGAATGCGACACATGGATCAAGCTCGGTCTTCACCCGAATATCGTGAGCTGCTATTATGTCCGCCTGATCGATGATATCCCAACCATCTTTTCCGAGTGGATGGATGGCGGTGACCTCGCGCATGCGATCAACAGCGGCAGCCTTTACGAAGATTTTCTTGAAAATCCTGCGCAGGTTCAGA
>JBDKRF010000357.1:0-3713 GCA_039683525.1 Clostridiaceae bacterium | reverse complement strand
CGTTTGTCGACACCGGCCTGCTGATGTACATCGGCGGCGAAGACACCACGTGGAATGCAGAGCTGGTCAAGGCAGTCGGCCTGCTCAAGGACGGCGAGCACACCGCCGTGATCAAGGTGGACGATGTATTCTACATTCTCCAGCTGGTCGGCACCGAGTCCGCGGGCGAGCTTTCACTGACCGACTCGCATGACGCAGTCAAAGCAGCAGCCATCGCCAAGAGCGCGGATGCTGCCTGGAATACCCAGCTTGAAACGTGGCAGAACGATAAGAAGATCGTCACGTACTTTGAGGATATTTACCGCGCAATCGGCAAAGCAGCCCAATAACCTAAGCCTCAATACAGGCGGCAGAGATGCCGCCTGTTTTTTTACGCGGTTTTGTAGAAATCATTCTTATAATTGTGATTTTTCGGAATCATTTGGGGTAGCAGGCAGCGATTGTACTTGTCTTTACAATTGATATTTGCTATATTGAAACCAGAACGAAACTGCCGGAGCGCATCCTTGCGTTTAGCCTCGGCCAGCTGGTTCAATTCAAGCAGGAGGTGTTGTGAAGTATGAAGTATGAATGCGTTTGCGGTTATGTATATGATCCCGAGGTTGGCGACCCCGATAGCGGGATTGCCCCTGGCACCGCGTTTGAAGACCTGCCTGAAGACTGGGTTTGCCCTGTCTGTGGCATGGACAAGGAAGCCTTCACGGCGATCGCATAACGAGAAGGTACCAATTTGACAAAGAACGACGCTCCGGCTTAGCCGGAGCGTCGTTTTCTGCATGCAGGCGATTCTATTTACAAATAACCCGGCGATCTTTTCATTTGAACTCCGGCTGTGTGTGATCGTAGAGCATCGTATAGAGTGCGTTGAGGCCGTCCAGAATGCGCGGGCCTGCGCGTGTGATCAGCGCGGGGTCGATATAATAGACCTGCTGATTCTTGACCGCGTCCACCTGCGCCCAATCGCTGCGTGCGAGGATTTCGGCGGGACCGGTCAAGGCAGGCGTTGTTCCGTTCGGATCCGGCGTTGCGTTCGGGTCTGTTGTCGCATTCGGGTCAGTTGTCGCGTTCGGGTCAGGCGCATCTCCGGAACGATCCCGGGAAGCGGTGAGGATAACGTCCGGCGAGCGACCAACCACCTGCTCCTGTGTCACGCTGAGGGAACCGGCTTGATCCTCAAACTCGTTATGGAATCCAAGCTGAGACACCAGAGCAGTGAAGATATTGCCGCTGCCGAGGGTCGTCATGCCGCTCGCAAGCGGGGTTAACTCCAGATACACCGTCTCTGTGTGCGCGGACACCTTGGTTTGCAGCGCGGCGATAGAGGTAATCATCTGCGAAACGAGCGCGTTTGCTTCCGTTGCATGGTTGGTGATCGTGCCGATCAGCGCGATTGCGCCGTACATATTGTTGATATCCGTCACATTCGTGACGACGATGGAAACGCCAGCCCCGGTGAGGGCGGAGATGAGATTGGTGTCCGCTGCGTCCTCCGGCCCCATGATGACGACCTGCGGCTCACGCAGGAGCAACACATCCGGGTCGTTCTTGCCGTTTGCTGTAGCGTATGGCAATAGATTGACCTCCGCCGGATAGTCGCAGGAGAGGGATCGACCGACGACGCTAGGACCCGCTCCGATGGCGTAGAGAATTTCGCAGTCTGCCGGGTCGAGCACGACGATGCGCTCCGGATATGCGCTGAGGCGAATCGCGTTTCCCGCCATGTCAGTGGTATCGACGACGTATTCGCCGGATGTGGAAGATTGTGCGACGGCTGCCGTGCTTGGCATAAAGTCGGAGGCGACACTGGGAGAGCCGTCCTCAATCGCTGCCGGAGAGGGCAGCGCGCAGGCGCTCATTGTAAGAACAAGACAAGTCGCGGTCAAAAGCCTGAGCACGCGTTTCGTAGGGTTTGTCATGAATGGATCCTTTCCTGCCGGAGCGCGCAACGGGATCAAGATAACCATCGGTATCCCGGCGTACACCGCGCGGATGATGCAAATAAACTGGCTACAGTATAGCATTCCAACCCCGCAAGGGCAATTCGGTGAGGGTCTCGTCGATCACATCAACAAAGTGATAAAATATTAAGAACGATTCTTGTTATATACAGATATCCTTTTGTGTTTCATAAATTTCTAGCGCAAATGCGAAACGAAACAGATTCGATCTTCGTTTTCAGTAACAAGTGTTTACGGATTCTTAGCAGGAAGTTCACATGTTTACCAAGTAATCTATACGCGCATTGGAAAAAGTTGTAAACTAGTGCAAGCAGGATTTGTCTGGCCGCCTGAGGCAAACGACGGCAGAAGGAGTGAAATAGATGAAGAAAACATATCCCATCGACGAGCATCTCAAGCTCGCGCTCAACGGCACCACGCTGGACTTTCGCATCCGCGGCACGAACGAATCAAACCCCGTGCTGCTGTTTCTGCATGGAGGCCCCGGCGTTTGCGACCGGCACTTTGTGCTGGAAGATCAAGCACCGTTGACGGACATCTGCACGATCGTCAGCTTCGACCAGCGCGGCGCGGGCAAGAGCTACACCCGCGCGCAGGCTGCGCAGCATATGGACATGGAGCTGGTGCTTGGCGATGCGATTGCTGCGGTCGACTGGTTGCGCGCGCGCTTTGCGCAGGAGAAGATCTACATCGCGGGGCACAGCTACGGCAGTTACCTTGGCGTTTTGCTCTGCCAGCGGATTCCCGATAAGATCGCGGTGTATATCGGCACGGGTCAGCTCGCCAACGGCGCGGAGAATGAGCGCATCTCCTATGAGTTTGTGCTTGACGAGGCAACCAAGCGAAATGACGCCAAAGCACTTCAGGCGCTTGCGCGCATCGGCGCACCGGTCAACGGCTTCTACCGCTCGCTGGATGACCTGACGGTGCAGAGAAATCTCATGACGAAGTACGGCGGGGCTGCGCGCGGCAAAAAAGAGGGTATGATCTCCTCAATGGTGCTGCCGATCCTTCGCTCACCGGAATATTCGCTGTTCGATATCGCGGGGTATGCAAAGGGCGCGTACTATAACATGCGCGAGCTCTGGCGCGAGGTGATCACCTGCAAGTTTGACCAGACCATCGCGAAGCTTGAGGTACCGTTCTTCATCACGTAGGGCAGACACGACCGCAACACGCCACCAGAGATCGCAAAACCGTGGTTTGATGCGCTGGATGCGCCGAAAAAGGAATGGATTTGGTTTGAGGAGAGCGCACATTCCCCCATACGGGAAGAAAAGGACAAATGGAACGCGACGGTGAGAGAGCGCGTATTTGCTAAATAAGTGCAGAAAGAGGGCGTTCAACGTCCTCTTTTGTTATCTTTTGCGCAAAGAACAGCGGAACACACGCTGCGGCGGTGAAACAGAGGTATCCGTGGGGGAAAGGCGATTATATTTGAAAGATTCTGAAAACAAATGTAGCGTGCTCTTTCCCTCTCGCGCATCATTTGGTATGATACACGATGCACCAATGTGGCGCATTGCCGCTTGCCCGCTTTGCGGGAGTGAGCGGACGCCGGTTGAGCGGGCTATCCGCAACCTGCGGTAAAATTTCGATCGATTCGGAGAGTGTATGGAAAGACGCGCCATTGCGAAACAAAAGCGCAATCTGGGCCATATCGATTATCCCATCGTGCTCATGGTCGGCTTGCTTTGCGCATTTGGCCTGGTTATGGTGTTTTCGGCGAGCTATTATTATGCGCAAAACACCGCT
>JBDKRF010000356.1:0-4646 GCA_039683525.1 Clostridiaceae bacterium | reverse complement strand
TTGTGAAATAATACGTTCATCGAGAGAAAACAATGGTCTGAAGCATAGAAAAAATCGCTCGATTCAAAACTGAATACACAAGGAAAATTCTCGAGCCTTCGTGACCATTTTGGTTGCGCTGGCCTATGGGCAAGATCGGCAACGATCCTGCCTGCCGTGTTCGCAAAGGGATGAATCCTAAAATGACGACGACGGGCGCAGAGGCGGAAGGTCGCGTGATTTTCCTTGTACAAAAAAGGAGAGGAACTATCATGACCAAACGTATTTGCCTCGTCGTTTTATCGGTTTTATTCGCGTTCTCCATCTTTGGCTGCGCAAAACCGCAGGCGGACGTCGTAACCCCGCCGGACGCATCGCCTGTGACTATGCAGGCTGAGCCGCAGGATGCAGCAACGGCTGTGCCTACGACCATCGATGGCCTCGGCATCAAGATCCTGCTGGAGCAGGATGACGACATGAAAAACAACTACACCGTGATTGCGGTCAACGACGCTGCTCCCTTCAAGGACGCGGACGGAAAAGCCGTCAGCGGAGTTGCGATCAACACCGCCGGCGCACAGGCGCTCATCGACTGGCTCATGAGCGATGAAGCGGCCAAGTTGATCGGTGAATACGGTGTGGCGGAATACGGCGAAGCGCTCTTCACCCTCAAAGAGGACAAGCCGATATTCACGGGTGAGATTCCGCAGGCGACGGACGCAACCAAGACGATCCGCCTCTCCACGACCACTTCGGTCAACGACAGCGGGCTGTTGGATGCATTGCTGCCTGCCTTCCAGAGCAAATACGGCTACGAGGTCGAGGTTTCCTCTGCGGGCACCGGCAAGGCGATTGCCGCGGCGATCATGGGTAACGCAGACCTGATTCTGGTTCACAGCAAAACGCAGGAAGAAAAGTTCATTACGGATGGTTACGCGAAGGTCGTCGATAGCTTCGACAGCGAGCGCCTGACGTTTATGTATAACTATTTTGTGCTGATTGGCCCAGTGAATGATCCCGCCAAGTGCGCCGAAGCAGGCAGTGTAAAGGAAGCGTTCGCACGCATTGCGGAAGGAAAATTTGCGTTTGTCTCCCGTGGCGATCAGAGCGGAACGCACACCAAGGAAGTCTCGCTCTGGCCGGAATCGCTCGGCATCACGACCGATCCCGCAAGTGTTGCCGCTTATACCGACTGGTATTTCTCCAGCAACGCGGGCATGGGCGTCTGTCTGACCATGGCGAACGAGATGGATGGCTATGTCCTTTCGGATAAGGCGACATTCCTCGCGTTTGCGGCCAGCGGCGGCGCGGTCGGCTAAGCGCCGATGGAAAGCGCCTTTTCACATGCGCTTGCGTTACTGGTGGCGGGTGATCCGCTGCTGACAAGCATCATTCGAGTTACGCTGACCATGACACTGATCAGCTCCTGTACGGCGCTCCTTTTCGGGGCGCCGTATGGCGTGTGGCTTGCGTCCGGCCGCTTTCCCGGCAGGCGCACGCTGATCATCCTCAACCGCACATTCATGGGGCTTCCGCCGGTGGTGTGTGGGCTGTTGTGCTACATGCTTTTTTCCGGCGTGGGGCCTCTGCGCGCACTGAAGCTGCTCTTTACCGTGGCGGGCATGGTGGTGGCGCAGGTGCTGCTGATCACGCCGATCATCGCGGGCAGCATGGAGACCGCGCTCTCCCCGCTGGTCGAAAGCATTCGCGAGAGTGCGCGCGGGTTGGGGCTTTCGCGCGGGAAAACGTTTCTCTTAACGCTCAACGAGAGCAAGTACGCGCTGTTTTCCGCCTATCTGCTTGGCTTTGGCCGCGCGATGGCGGAGGTGGGAGCGGTGTCGATGGTCGGCGGCGCGATTGCGTATAAGACAAACGTGATGACCACCGCGATCATGATGTATACCAACATGGGCAATTTCTCCTATGCGCTCGCGCTGGGGATTCTGCTGCTGCTCATTTCTCTCGTCGTCAATGTGCTGGCGCACCTGCTGCAAAGGAGCGTCGGCGTATGATCGAACTGATCAATCTTCAGAAGCGATACGGCGCGCGCGTCGCACTCAATCTTCCGACACTGACGATTCAGGAAGGAGAGCGCGTTGCGCTCATTGGCCCGAACGGCAGCGGCAAGAGTACGCTGCTTCGCCTGCTCGCGGGCGTGATCCGCGCCGATCAGGGCGCGATCTCTCTGGGCGGGCTCAGCCGCGCACAGATCGGCTATCTGCCGCAGCACCCGTATGCGTTTGACCTGAGCGTGCAAAAGAACGTAGAGCTTGCGCTGTCGGGTGAAGCGGAGAAGACGAAGCTGGCGCAAGCCGCATTGGAGCGCGTGGGTCTTCTGCATCTGGCGAAGGCGCGCGCAAACCGTCTCTCCGGCGGCGAGACACAACGCATGGCGCTTGCGCGCGTGCTGGCAAAGCCACGCAAGCTACTGTTGCTGGACGAGCCGACCGCAAGCGCGGATATTCAGGCGATCGACTTGATCGAGCGTGCGATACTCGAATATGTAGAGCAGACGAACTGCACGCTGATCCTCTCCACGCATATGCCGTCGCAGGCGATGCGCCTCTCGACCCGTGTGCTCGCGTTGGACGGCGGCAGCATCGGCGAGCTGGGAGAAACCGAGCAGGTGCTGCAATCCCCGCAGGCAGAGAGCACACAGGCATTTCTGAAAAACTGGAAACTATAACACGGGGGAAAACACAAGCGCCGCGGAGCAATCCGCGGCGCTGTTTGCGTTTTACGATTTCGTTGTACTTATTTGCAGAATCGTTCGTAGAGCCGACCGAATCCCGGCATGGCGTGGATGATCGTATCGTATGCCACGCAGTAGGCGATGCGCACATAGCCGGGGCAACCGAAGCTGCGACCGGAGACGATCAGGATATCCTCATCCTTCGCGGCCTCGGCAAAGGCGTCTCCATCTCCGCCGGGTGCCTCCAGAAAGAGATAGAACGCGCCGTCGGGCGGCATGCAGCGGTAGCCAAACGAGGTAAGCCCTTCGTAGAGCGCGTCTCTGTTCTTTTTGTAGCTGGATAAATCCGGCATCAGGTTGAGCTCCGCCGCGCGCGCGATGGTCTTCTGCAGCAGCGACGGCGCGCAGACATAACCCTGAATGCGCGCGCTGCCCGCGATCGCGTCATACACATCGTCAAAGTCCGGCATTTCGTTGCCGACCAGCACATAGCCGATGCGGTCGCCCGGCAAAGACAGGCTCTTGGAATAGGAATATGTGATGATGCTCGCGGCGTAATATTGCGTCACGAACGGCACGGGCGAAGGCGTATAGTTCAGCTCGCGATACGGCTCATCCGAAATCAGGTAGACCGGGTGACCCACCTGCGCGCTCTTGTTGCGCAGGAGGTCGGAAAGCGCCTGAATCGTCTCCGCCGAATAGATCACGCCGGAGGGATTGTTGGGCGAGTTGATGATCACGCCCTGCGTGTTCTCGCTGATTGCGCGTTCCAGCGCGGCAAAGTCGATCTGAAAGTGCGCCATATCCGGCTCGACGACCACGAGCTTTCCGCCCGCGGTGGTGGCAAAGCAGCCATACTCCGGAAAATACGGCGCAATGGCGACAAACTCGGTGTTCCGGTCTACGGTCAACGCGCGCAGAACCGAAGTCAGCGCCGCAGCAGCTCCGCAGGAGATATAGAGGTTTTTGCGGGTAAAGGAGGTACCGTAGCGGCGGTTGAGGTTCTCCGCAATCGCGTCCCGTGTCTCGTTCGCGCCCGGCGCGCTGGTGTAGCCGTGCAGCGCGGAGGGGTCGCTTGTGTTCAGGAGACGAACCATTTCCTGTGTCAACAGCGCGGGCGGCGGAACGGAAGGGTTGCCAATGGAGAAATCGTAGATATTCGCATCGCCGACGATGGCTGCGCGCTTGCGCCCGAACTCGAAGAGCTCGCGGATGGCGGAGCGCACGCGCCCCAGATTGAGCATGTCCTTGGATACCATTGCGCCTGTTTCCTCTCTGGTAATCGCGTTCCATCGGGTGAACGACAGCCCGGAATATATTGTTTGCTATTGTACCACAAACCGCGCCGATGAGAAGAGCTATTTTTGGCAAAGAGCTTTTTTCTCGTTTTGCGTCTGCCTGCAATACTTTTCGGTTGGAACGTTACGCTTGATATTGATAGCCCGCTTCGAAGGCGGCGAGGTTCATCGCGAGCACCTTCGGCGGAACGGACTCGGTCAGAGCCGCGTTCCAGTCGATGGATTCCAGCGAGAACGCGCGCACCAGAGCGCCAAGCAGCACGATATTGGTGCAGCGGATGTTGCCGAGCGACTTTGCGATGTCGCTTGCGGGGATCACGCGCAGGTCAAACACCTTCTTCATCTCGTCGTAGATGTTTTCGGGGTATGTTGCAGCTCCGCTGGAGACGGGGAGAGGCATGACCTCATAGTCGTTGATCAACGCGGTGCCGCCCACCTTGAGCAGGTTGGAATAGCGCGCGCCTTCGAGCTTTTCAAACGCGACCAGCACATCCGCCTCGCCGCGCCCGATGATGGGCGAATAGACCTTTTCGCCGTAGCGCACCTGCGTGGAGACGGAGCCGCCGCGCTGCGCCATGCCGTGCACCTCGCTCATCTTGACATCAAAGCCCGCCTGTACGAGACCTGCGGTGAGTGTTTTGCTCATGAGCAGCGTACCCTGCCCGCCGACGCCGCAG
>JBDKRF010000355.1:0-2658 GCA_039683525.1 Clostridiaceae bacterium | reverse complement strand
TGCCGATATCGGCGCGTACCTGATCGTTCGCGGCGAAAAACTCCGGCTCAACCAGCCCGCGCAGCGTGAAGGTTTGCTCTCCAGCTCGAGAAACAGCGAGCACGGCGTATCCGTTCTCAATCACCGGGGAGATCTCGGCGTCCTCCAGCAGGAACGTTGGGTTTTTCAAAAACGACGGAATGCGCACGCGAACCGTGAACGGATGAGCGGAGGAGCTACTGACCGTAATGCGCACGCACCCGTCTTGCATGTAGCTGGAGTCGAGGCAGATCGCAATGTCCATTCCTGCAACTGAGGTCTGCAATTTAGAGGAGATAAACTGATTGATATAGATGGATTTCTCGTCTTCCGAATAGATATACTGACCCACAGACGCCAGCGTCCGTGCGATATTGGGCGGGCAGCAGGCACAGGAGAACCACTCCTGCCGGACGGGCTTGACATGCGACATTGAGGTAGAAGACTTGCAGTTGTCCGGCCACACTTCCAGAGGATTGACGTAGAAGTAGCGGTCGCCTTTGACGGAGATGCCCGCAAGCACGGTGTTGCAGAGTGCACGCTCGACGACATCATAGTACGAAGCATCGCGGGTGAGCAGATTCATTCGCTGACCGAACATCATCAGCCCGATCGAAGCGCAGGATTCGCAATACATGCGGTCGTTCGGCAGATCATAATCCACCGTAAAGCGCTCCAGCAGTCCCGAGGATCCGATTCCGCCCGTGATGTACATCCGCTTTGTCGTGATGTTCTCCCAGAGCGTCTTGCAGGCCTGCTTCATTTTCTCATCGTCGCATTCCTTGGCAAGATCCGCCATCGCGGAGTACATATACACCGCGCGAACCGCATGCCCTTCCGCGGTCGTTTGTTCGGCCGGCGGCAGATGCGTCTGCGCATATTCTGCATCATAGTGCGAAAACTCCGGAAACAGCCGGAAATCTTTGGTCGTCTCCATCTCCGCAATCAGATAGTTCGGCTGCTTACCGCGCTCGCTGAGAAAATGCTTCGCAAGCTCCAGATAGCGGCTCTCGCGGGTCACGCGGTAGAGCTTCACGAGTGCAAGTTCAATTTCCTGATGTCCCGGATAACCCTTACATTTGCCTTCTTCCGGCCCGAACACGGTCGCGATCAAATCCGCAAAACGCTTGGCAACTTCGAGCAACTTGTCGGTTCCGGTCGCGTGATAGTATGCCACAGCGGCTTCAATCAGATGCCCCGCGCAATAGAGCTCATGTCCTTCCGCGAGGTTCTTCCAACGATGCGCGGGGTCCGCGATGGTAAAGAACGTGTTGAGGTAGCCGTCCGGCTGCTGTGCACGTTCGATCAACGCAATTAGATCATCCGCACTTTGACGCAGGCTTTCGCCTTTTCCAATCTGGATGCAGTATGCCGCAGCTTCCAGCCATTTGTACGCGTCGGTATCCTGAAATACAGCCCCGGAATGGGTTCCCTGCTTATCTCCGGCTGCAATGCGAAAATTGTCAATGCAACTAGAGGCGCGCTCGTCTGTCACTCGCCCGTTGAGGGCTTCCCATTGATCGAGATCCGAGATATCGACGCCTCCATTCAGCGCTGTCCACTGATATGGCAATATTGCCTCCGCGATCATGGAGACATATCGTCCAAACAGTGGATCAGTGATCTCAATCTGGCGGATGTTGGAAGGGTGCAGCTTATTTGCCATGTTCCGGTCTTCCTTATCATGCTAAACGTTTACTCTATTTAGCGATTATTGACATGTATTAAGTGCTTTTTGATCTGTTAATGTTAAACGTTTTCTTTGATATCGCTACTATACTGCACCGGAAATCGGTTTGTAAAGTATTTTTTTGAATTTCCCAGAGGATTTTTTTCGAACCGCGTGTAAAACGACGATAATCTGGGTAGAACAACCAAAATACGCTTGCTTTTCGGGTGTATAACGTTTAACATATTACTCAAAGAACGAACAATCAATGAAGAATGGAATGAAGACGAGTATGGCAACGATTCGGGAAATCTCTGAGCGCACCGGCGTCTCCATCGCAACCGTAAGCAAAGTGCTCAACGAGAAACATGGCGTCAACGCGGAAACCAGACAACTGGTGATTGACGCCGCACGCGAGCTGAACTATCGCCCGAACCTAAACGCTCGCTACCTCAAGAGTGGACGGAGTCAGACGCTCGGTATCGTGACGGAAGATTTAACGGTTTTTAATGCGCCAGAGATAGTAGACGGCATCGCGGCTGCCTGCGACGAGGCGGGTTATCATTATATACTAGGAAACCTTCGTTTCTTTAAGCGATATGGCAACGGCCCGAAGGATTTGGAGGAGAGCACGGCGCTTGTCCACGGCGTTGTGGACGAGATGCTCTCGAAGCAGGTGGATGGCATCATCTATATCGGTTGCCACAGCCACGTTGTCGTCTCGCTGTCCGACCATGCGGAGCCGCAGTTTGTCTGCGCCTACTGCACGAGCCTCGATTCCTCCATCCCGTCCATCCTCTACGACGATCAGAAAGCCGCGTTCGAGGCGACCGAACGGCTGATCCGCGCCGGCGGACGAACCATCGGCATGATAGCAGGCCCCACCGACAGCAGCCACTCCTATAACCGCACGCGCGGGCATCAGGAAGCGCTGTTTGCGCACGGTGTTCCTTACAATCCTTCCTTAACGT
>JBDKRF010000354.1:0-4110 GCA_039683525.1 Clostridiaceae bacterium | reverse complement strand
CGGAAGATTTGATTCTGCACTTTGGTGCGGTGGATCAGTTTGCGGAGGTTCGCCTAAATGGAGTGACGCTTGCGCATCATGCGGGCGGATATCTTCCGTTTTCCATCGTGCTGAGCGAAGCGTTTGTGACAGGGATTCCCAATGAGCTGATCGTGCGCGTGCGCGATGAAACCGACACCTCCTGCTGGTCCCGCGGGAAACAGAGCAGCAAACCCGGCGGCATCTGGTATACGCCGCAGAGCGGAATCTGGCAGACGGTTTGGCTGGAGCGCGCGCCAAAGCGTCGCATCGAAACCGTGCTGATCAAGCCTCTGTTTGACCAGAGCGCGGTGCAGTTCACCGTATGGACCAATTGCGGCGGTGGCGGTGTGGTGCAACTGCTTGGCAACGAAACGGTATTCATCAGCGGTATGCCGCTGGTTTTGCCGATGGAGGGCTTTACACCGTGGAGCCCGGAAGAGCCGAAACTTTACGATGTTACCCTGACGTTTGAACGCGACCATGTGGAGAGCTATTTCGCCATGCGAAAGTTCTCGATAGAGCGCGATGCGGAGGGAACACCGCGCCTGTTTCTCAACAACGCACCCTATTTCCACAACGGCGTGCTTGATCAGGGATATTGGCCGGATGGACTCTACACCGCACCGAGTGACGAAGCGATGGTGTATGACATCACGCTGATGAAGGAACTGGGATTCAACACGCTTCGAAAGCACATCAAGATCGAACCGCTGCGCTGGTATTATCACTGTGACAGGCTCGGCATGCTCGTTTGGCAGGATATGGTCAATGGCGGCGGAATTTATGATAAGGCGGCGATCTCGCTGCCGCTCATATTCGGAAACGCCCACCGGGACAGCGACTACGCCTATTTTGCAAGAGAAGAAGTGCGCGGCAGAGAGGCTTTTGCGCGGGAGCTGAGCGAAACCGTCATGCTACTGTACAATACACCCTGCGTCGCGATGTGGGTGCCGTTCAACGAAGGTTGGGGACAGTTTGAGGCGAATCAGGCCGTCGAAGCGATTCGTATGATGGACGACACGCGCACCATCGACCACGCCAGCGGTTGGCACGACCAAAAGGGCGGAGACGTCAAGAGCCTGCACGTATACTTTAAGCCGTATCGTTTTTCGAAAGACACTCTGGGACGCACGGTCGTGCTCAGTGAATTTGGCGGATATAGTCAGCACATTGCGGAGCATAGCTTTTCGCAAAAAGAGTTTGGCTACAAGAGTTTCAAAACCGCGGAAGCATTGGTTTCCGCATTTGAAAAGCTCTATCACAACGAGGTCATTCCTGCCAAGGCAAAGGGACTCTCAGCCGCGATCTATACGCAGCTTTCGGATGTGGAGCAGGAAACGAACGGGTTTGTGACCTATGACCGGGAAATCGTAAAGATGGACGCCGCCCGCGTACTGGCAATCAACACTGCACTCTCGGATGCAAAGAAGCCCTCAAAAGACGCGGCGCAAACGCTGGAGCAGGCAGAAGAAATAAACGTTTCGAATTGATCAAGAGCAATACAAGCGTACTTTACTTGCGGCAGCCAAACCGCCCGCGCTATAATACTATCAAACGGTAGAATCAGGCGGTGATAACATGGAACAGGCAATTACCAGACATAAGCGCGTGTTTCGCTTTTGCATGGCGACACTGGGCGGTGCGCTCAAGAGCATCTACGGGTTTCATCCGGAGAAGGCGAATATCGGGAAAGGGCCGTTTCTGATCACGGCAAACCACAACGGAGAACTGGATCCCGCGCTGCTTGCGCTGAGTTTTTCGGAGCATATGTATTTCGTTTCCAGCGAGCATGTATTTCGAAAAGGGTTTCTCTCGTGGTTGCTGGTCTATCTGTTTGCGCCGATTGCCCGCGTAAAAGGCATGACGGATGCGACAGCCGCACTCAACATCATCCGTACCATCAAAAAGAATATCAACGTCTGCCTGTTTGCCGAGGGAAACCGCTCCTACAACGGCGTGACCGGGCCGATCTTTCCCGCAACGGGCAAGCTCGCCAAGGCAACGGGCGCATCGCTTGTGACCTACCGTTTTGAAGGCGGTTATCTCACCACGCCGCGCTGGAGCCGGTCGACTCGAAAAGGCAATATGCGCGGATATGTGGTCAACGTGTATTCGCCTGAGCAACTCAAGGCGATGACGCCGGAAGAGGTCAACGAGCACATTCGTGAAGACATCATGGAGGATGCGTTTGACCGGCAATTGGTGAAACCTTATCGCTATAAAGGGAAAGATCTCGCCGAAGGGTTGGAGGACGCGTTGTATTTTTGCCCGAAGTGCGGCAAGACAGGTACGCTGCGCGGCAGCAAAGACATCTTCTCCTGCTCATGCGGATTGCGCGTCCGCTTTACCGAAACCGGATTCTTCGAGAAGGTTGAAAGCAGCGATCCGGAACCGCCGTTTACGACGGTGCGCGACTGGGATTACTGGCAAGACCGACGCGTGCTTGAGTACGCGGCATCCCTGCAGGACGATGAAATCGCATATTCGGACGAAGATGTCAATTTGATCGCGGTCGGCGTGCGTCACAAGGACTGCGTATTGGAAACAGCGAAACTCTCGATCAGTAAGAGCGCGCTGACCGTTGGGAACCACAGCTTCCCGCTTTTGAGCATCAGCAGCCTAGCGATGATTGGCGTCTACAAGATCGTGTTCTCGGTGGACGGGGCTTCCTATGAACTGCGCGCCGCAAAGACACCGTATTGCGGAAGGAAATACTTCACGTTCTTTGAGATGTTAAAGCATGCAAACGCGCGCTAAACAAAACGCTTACAACTCTTGCAAATCGGCGAAAAAGTCTTTAAGATAGACGAAACGCCGATTTGTTTTTTTATGATGAGACGAAAGAGCACAGGCAAGATTGCGCATAAAAACGCTTGCCTGCAAGATAAAGGATGGAAGTTACGTGTCGATCAGTCGTGTCAAAGAGTATTTTCGTGCGATGAATCTGGAACAGCGCGTATGGGAGTTTGAAACCAGCTCCGCAACGGTAGAGCTCGCCGCGCAGACGCTTGGCGTTCGGCCCGCTCGCATCGCAAAGACTCTTTCCTTCGCGCTGGGCGAAGGGTGCGTTCTCATCGTTGCCGCTGGGGACGCGCGCGTTGATAACCGCAAATTCAAGGATCAGTTTGCGATGAAGGCAAAGATGCTTGCTCCTGAGGAGGTCGAACGCCTGACCGGAAGCGAGATCGGCGGCGTTTGCCCGTTTGCCCTGACGGAAGGGACGCCGGTTTATCTGGACGTCTCCCTCAAACGATTTACGACGGTGTTTCCCGCCTGCGGCAGCACAAACAGCGCAATGGAAGTCACCTGTGATGAGCTGTTTCGCTATAGCCGCGCGCAAGCTTGGATCGACGTGTGTAAGGATTGGGAAGAGGGAAGCGATCCCGCAATTGAAGATTGTCCCAACGATCAGCTGACGATGCCGAGCGACGGAGAGATCACGCTGCGGATTACCGCGACTTCCGGCGCGGACGAGACGAAGGGATTTGTGCCATGTTACAATTTTGAGATTGTGCGTCTCAGCGACAATACAAAAATTGGAGAGATTGACTTGCGGCTCGGCTATGTGAGAAACACATACTATGGCGGCAATATCGGTTACAACGTGATTGAGGGGTTTCGTGGGCACGGCTATGCGGGCAAGGCCTGTCAACTTGTGTTTCAGATTGCGCGCGCGCATCGCATGCCGTATATCATCATCACCTGCGACAAGGAGAATGCGCCCTCACGAAAGACGCTGGAGCATCTTGGTGGCACACTGCTGGAAACACGCATACCCGCCAGCTACAGCGGACTCTACCGCGACGGTGTGCGGTCGGAACACTGCATCTTTCGGTATGATTTGAGCGAAGAATAACGTCAAACTCGTCTTCTGGATTCTTACAACGCGAGCATTCCCGAATTATCGTAATTTTATAACGAAATATCATGCAAACTGGTATCGGATACCCCGGAAGAGGAAACCGATGCCAGTTTTTTTATGGAGCTGCAACGTTTTGCAACACGGAAACTGCTGCACGCGCGCACAAACGGCTTCATCCTGCGCATCCTTCGGGAAGGATCGCAATCAGGGAGGCCCGCCATGCCGCT